>CAXUIG010000001.1:0-97770 GCA_964250845.1 uncultured bacterium
CCCTCACCCCTTCACCCCCTCACCCCCTCTCCTGTTGTTGGCACTGAATTTATTTTTGTTGGCGATTCGCTTTGCCTTGCTGTTGGCGATCGCACCTTCCTACGACCGCATTAAAGCCACGGGTGGTTGGCTGTTCTGGCTTTCCCCCTTGGCAGACCCCTTAGCAGTGCTGCGAATTTTCTTATCTGCCCTGAGCACCCCTACTCAGTGGCGGGGTCGGAAGTATGGTATAATTGCTATTGTATGGGTACTTCTAAATCCTTTTCAGGGTTGGAAATAACCTGGTCTCCCCGTTCCAGTTCCCAGAGAATTTGATTTCCCTCCCGTCGCACCCGTGACACAATCCAGTTACGCCACCGCCACTCGTCTCCTCGGCTAGTAACGGCGCTGGCGTGGACATCCATCAGGTCAGCCAATTCGGAACTGGTGATTAGGTAGCCTTTAACGGCAATTTCGTCAGCTATGCGTAGAGTCTCTACTACGTTGCGGAGTTGAGCAACTCTCACCTCTCGGGGTAAGTCGTCGCTAGCACCGGAGTTTGAGGGTGTAGGCGAATCTGTCATGTTTATATCCGAGGCAAGATTGCTGGGTTGTGTAGTTTGGTAAATTATCGTAGCTCTGGCGTCTGAATCAGATACTCCTACTACAGATAGACTGGTTGCTTCAACAATGGATTCTTCAGAGCCGGTGGGGGGCAGATGTTGTAGAGATGGGGACTTGCCATTAGCAAAAGCACGAGCGATCGCATCACAGCGCTCGTTGCCGACATTGCCTGCATGACCCCGGACATGCTGCCACTTGACTTGCGATTGATTGAGTTCATCCAGAATTTCCCATAGGTCTTGGTTAAGGACGGCTTTACCTTCCCTGGTTTTCCACCCTTTCTTTTTCCAGCCTTTAACCCACTGGGTAACGCCTTTGATCAGGTATTCGCTATCGGTGTAGAGAGTGACGGGTTCGGATTGTGCAGCCAAAAATTTTAGGGCTGCGATCGCGGCTTGCATCTCCATCCGGTTATTGGTGGTTTGGGCTGCTGCCCCGCCAAGTTCTTGAATTGAGCCATCAGTGAAATAGACTACTACACCCCAGCCACCGGGACCAGGGTTGCCGGTGCAGGCTCCATCAGTGTAGATGCTCTGGATTGTGCGGGGAGAGGGCATGATTGAAAGTTTCAACTGCTCAAGGCGCAAAGGAAGGGAGCTATCAGTGGCCAATTGGAAGTTATTAAATTTAACACAGAGATGCCCTTTCATTCCAGTAGCGATCGCACCCCCAGACCTGACATCAGATCACAGATAATTCTGCCAAGTCTTAGCTATATTTGACAAAACTATCCAGCCAGCCAGGGACGATGAACAAGTACTGAGTAATGAAACCGACTTGCCAATAGATACATTTCTCTTAGAGTGGTGTAGAAAAGTTTTAGCAATAAGTTGTAGAGTAAAAACATGAACGCATGGGGCGATCGCTTTAATAAAATGACAGGCCGCACTCGCTTTGTGGTCTGTCGCCTGTTTCTCCATCTAGCGGGGTCTAACGTGGCACCGCTTTTGGGGGTGTTGAACCGCAGTGCCCGGCAAGCCATAGAAGCCGAGGGAGACATTAAGGTTTTGGGAGAAGGACTCGTCGAAATCTGCCAGAGCCTTCTGCAATACGATGAATACTGGCTCTCTGCCGCCAATGAAGGCGACGTATTTTGGGACGAAGGCGAGGCTAGCGGTTATGTCAATGATTTATTTACCGACTCTGCCCAGCGCTACCTAAGTGAACCGGATCTGAGTACCCCAGGTGCTGGCGCAGATCAGCCTTTGTCCTTACCTGTGACGCGTAACGTGATTGTCATGATTACGGTGGCTTATGAGGGAGAAGTTCCAGACTTAGAATCTGACCTTTCTAACATTAGTGCCATGAAGGCCGCTTTCAGAGCCCTAATTAACCTGCACTACCAAGAAAAGTTGCGGGCGATCCAGGTGCATTTCTCTCCAGCTCAGCTTGGCGACGAACTTACCGCTGACCATCTGTTACAATATTTCCCCGAATTAATTCCCCTGTAATTTTGCCAGCTGGTTTGAGCCACGGTCTAGTTGGGGGAGCAAGCAGACGCTGCCGCAGTTAGCTTAAAATGGGGTAGTGTGGAAGCTTTATTGACGGTTCTTAGCTTTATGTTTCGCAAACTCACAATCCTTTTTTTAGCCCTGACTTTGTGCTGGACAACCGTCGCCTGCGGGGGGTCTCATGAGGCCGTCTCTCAGAATCGTAATCTTAGCGCCAACCCACCTGCCGCTGCTCCCACCCGGATAAGCGATGGTCAGTATCCGGTACAGCAGGTGACTTATAATGATGCCAATGGGGAGTACAGCCTGTTTTTGCTCAATACCCCACCCGGTACGCCCTCGACTTTTAGCACCAAAAATTTACAGATGGCACGGCTGACCGATGACGAAGTCAAAGCCGGTCAACAGAGTTATCTAAAGGTGGAGAACGGACAGCCGTCGTTGCACCTGACTCAAGACTTCAAAGTTGCGTATGAGCACGCCGTCACCGAAACGCAGACCAATCCCCAAACAGGACAACAGGAAACGGTCGTGGTGCGTCGGGAAAATAGCTTCTGGGCTCCATTTGCTGGGGCGGCGGCTGGCAGCCTGGTGGGTAATATCGCGGGTAATCTCTTGTTTAGGCCCCACTATTATGTGCCGCCGGTTTACCAGCCAGGAGTGTCGGTGCTGAGCGGTTATGGCGGGTATGGTACCACTTATGCCCAAGCGGTGGATCACTACCAGACCCGCTACAATGCACCGCCACCAGCAGTGAGAAACCAGACTAATTTCCGCACCACAGGGCGGATCAGGACACCCTCGTATAGTCAATCTCCGGTTCCTAGTTCCTCGCGTTACAACACTAGCAACCGCCCCACGGGCTCCGGTTATGGCTCCAATACCCTGGGTCAGTCTGATAGATCCAATTACGGCACTTTCAGAAGCCCGTCTTCTAATAGTTTTGGCAGTGGGCGCTCGTCTGGAGCTACCAGGAGCCGGTCGTCTAGTGGTTTCGGCAGCAGGCGGCGCTAAAGAGACAGCCGTTCAAAACTGGTATGCCAGAGGAACGGCTGGCATAGACCAGCGTCCGACAGCCTTACCAATCACCGCTAGTTCTTGCATCAAGCGGTCGAAACGCTCCGGTGTTAGTGATTGAGGGCCATCTGATAAAGCTTTGGCTGGGTTGGGGTGAACCTCAATCATTAGGGAGTCTGTGCCAGCTGCTAAAGCAGCCAGCGACATTGCTGGCACATACTCTGCTTTGCCGGTGCCATGGCTCGGGTCAATCATGATCGGCAGGTGAGTGAGCGATCGCAACACCGGCACCACCGACAAATCCAGCGTATTGCGAGCATACTGGCGGTCAAATGTGCGAATTCCCCGCTCACACAAAATCACATTTTGATTTCCAGCTGCCATGATGTACTCCGCAGCCATCAGCCATTCTTCAATCGTCGCGGACATTCCCCGCTTCAAGAGAACTGGTTTTGGTTGCGCTCCGACTTTTTTGAGCAGTGAGAAATTCTGCATATTCCGAGCGCCGACCTGAACCACATCAGCCACTGCCACTATCTTCTCCAGGTCAGCTGCGTCCATCACTTCCGTGATAATTCCCAGCCCGGTTGCTTCCCGTGCCGCCGCCAGCAACCCCAATGCACTCTCGCCATGTCCCTGGAAAGCGTAAGGTGAAGTCCGGGGCTTGTAAGCACCGCCCCGCAAGAACTTCGCTCCTGCTGCCTTCACGCGCTGCGCCGTCTCGACAATCATCTGTTCGTTTTCCACGGAGCAAGGACCGGCTACCACCACGACAGGATGTTGTTCACCAAAGTAAACCTCCCCGTCGGGAGTGCTAACTATGACATCACTTGCTTGCCCGTGGCGAAACTCAAGGCTGACCCGCTTAAACGGCTGCTGTACGCGCAAAACCTGTTCAATCCAGGGGCTAACTTCTTGAATTTGCAGTGGATCGAGGCTAGCTGTTTCACCCACCAGACCCAATACTACCTTGTGCTGGCCAACAATTTTTTCTGGCTTCAGACCCCTAGTGCAAAGTTCTTCGCTAATTCGGGCAATCTCCGCTTCTGGGGAACCGAGCTTCATGATCACAATCATGTTAATTTCCTGACATAGTTGCTTGTGTTGCCAATTTCCGAAAACTAACAACTAAAAACTATTTAAAATATAGCCTCCAGACCTTCGGGTATTGACTATTAACTGTAGAAATGAAGTCTAAATTATGAATGGATAGAGGGTGAAGTATAAAATTGGGCCTTCATCCTTACAATCCATCTCACACATAATAGCTGAGCTAAAACCGCTGATAGCTACACGTTCTTTTGCCTACTTGAGCGCCAAGCCGACGTCATTCGTCCCCAATTCGTTCTGAACTCTTGCCAGCCCAGCTTACTCCCTACTATTTCTTCATCCCAGGAGGCAGAGATTACGCCATAACTCAGCCCTAATACCCCTAAACCAAAAAAGCCCATGCTCGTCAGCACCACCGCCACAGTGGGCAGCCTTAACCAGCCCTGGCTGACAATGACATAGCTGACAACAAAAGTGGCCATACCCAAAGCCGTTGGCAATCCACAAAACAGCGCCATCCGCCGCGCCATGCGATTGCTTACGACTTTTGGGATTGCCATTTCTTCTTTAGCAAGAGTTGGTTGCTTCTCAGCCTTTTGGGCAGGAGCAGGTGTATTCTCAGACTTTTTGTCAGGAGCCGGTTGGTTTTGGCTATTTTTAGCCGGTTTTTGACGCTTTTTGCTCGGTTCGAAAGGCAAACGATTGCGTTCAGGGTCAGCGGCCATAAATTTAACTACTCCTTAACCACGAATCCCGAGGCGAGCAATCAAAGCTTGATACCGTTCCCTGTCTTCCTTTTGGATATAAGACAAAAGACACTTGCGCTGACCAATCAGCTTAAACAAGCCTCGCCGGGAGGAATGGTCTTTCTGATTTGCTTTGAGATGTTCGCTGAGCCGGTTAATGCGAGCCGTCAGCATGGCAATTTGGACATCTGACGAGCCGGTATCAGTTTCGTGAACTTGGTAGTCGGAGATTAGCTCTTGTTTGCGCTGTTGCGTCAGGGCCATAATGACTCAATTTGTTAATCAATGCACAGATTTATCATCTTATCATAGGCAATGCTGATGTAGAAAAGGTCACTGCCAGACAAACACCTTGGCTTCATACTCCGGCAGGTCGGTGACTATGCCGGAGTCTACCGCCTCAACCTCGGAGCCCATCAACTCGCGCCACCTACCAGATCCTGGGAAGTTGGGAACGCGATATCCAGCTAGATGTTGGTCTGAGAAGTTCGCCACGACAACCACACGCTCACCCTGGTCATTCCAGCGCCCGTATGCCAGCACTTTGCTATCTGGATTTTCGTGGAAGAAATCAATGTTGTCGCTTTGGAGTGCTATGAATTGTTTACGCAGGGCGATCAAGTGTTTGTAAAACTCAAACAAATCCCGATTCAAGTCTCTTGACAACAAAGGCCAGGCAATTTTCTTTGGCTGAGTCACAGTTTCACTTTTGCGCTTATGCTCACCAAACTCTTCTCCCATCCACAGCATTGGCACGCCCATCGCTGTGATTAACAAAACAGCTCCTAACTTGGCACGTCTAAACGCTGCTTCGTCAAAAATGCCGCGATCGCCTAACTCTCTCATCAGGTGTTGGCGATCGTGAGTTGCCAAATAATTTACCACATGCGTAGTAGTCCCATAACCCTGCCGTTTCGGGTCTAAAACTTCCTTAAGCTTTTCTAATTCAAATGTCTCACCACAAATATGTGGGATCACAAAGTAGCGAAAACTTTCATGCCAACAGGCATCCAGCGGTCCTTGTGGACTAACTACGGTGTTTGTATCAGGAATGTGTTCTGCAATGCAGTAAAACGGCTTATTTGCAGTAGCCTTTTGGGCTTCCTTAGCAAGCCAGCCCAGAAATTCATAGTTATCCAATTGCCGCACGGCATCAAAACGAATGCCATCAATGTGATACTCCTGAACCCAGAAACGCACCACATCCCCGATATATTCCCACGCCGGTTTGATGTCTAATTTTTCGTCGTAGTTATCGTAGTTAAACTCTGGTCCCCAGTAATTTGCAGGATCTTCAGGATAGTGCATGTTCTGGTAGTACCAGTAATTCCGATCAATCAGCATTAACGGACATTCTTCATCGGTGTGGTTATAAATACCGTCCATGATGACGCGAATGCCCCTAGCATGGCACTCGTCAATAAACCGCTTCAAATCTTCAGTTGAGCCGTAGCTGGATTCTGTAGCGAAGAAGTGGCGAACTTTATAGCCCCAGCTATAATCACCAGGATATTCATTCACTGGCATCAATTCGATCGCATTAATTCCCAATTCGCACAGGTAATCTAACTTATCAATCGCATCGACATATTTTCCCCTCTTGTCTGGGTCAACTTCACCACCAGTAAAATCTGCAATGTGCAGTTCATAAATCACTAATTCATGATTTTCAGGCAACGGCTTGTCGTCGTGCTGCCAAACGTAATTATCAATAAGTCTTTGACCATCTTTGACCCTCACTACACCGTGTTTTTTTGCTTCATCAACATCTGTAGCGTAGGGGTCGATCACCTCCACCCATTGATCCGGTTCAAAAGATGGGCTTTTAGATTGGACACGGAATTTATATTGATAAACGCCATCCTCCACTTCCACCTGGGTGCGGAAATAACCATCCTCACATTTTTGCATGGGGATGTCTTTCCAGTCAGAAAAAGACCCAATCAACGCTGCTTCTTTGTTGTTAGGAGCAAATAACTTAAATTGGATGGAACTTGGCATATGACTGTTTGACTGGAAGGGCAATTAAAACTAGTGAGAAGTAGGGTCAACCACTTCCCACTCTTATCAGCCAGTAGCTGCAGAATATTAGGTGCTCGTTTGCTCAGCTGAAGAGCCATCATTAAGGATAGCCTTTCGGGTTTTCAGGTTAAACCGATATCCTTCTGGAAGAATATGAAGCTTAGCTCCGCAAATCGCTAAAGCCTCATCCTTCAATATATCCCCAATGTTGCTATGTGTCATTTCTGACTCATCGACAACGGTAACAGTGCCTTCCCCAACCACTTCAAACTCGTCGCCGTTGACTACCAAAGCTGTATTCTCGTCAATACCGAATCCCAAGACAGCCGGTTGCTGTGCCAGTGCTGAGAGCAAGCGTCCCAGACGTCCGCGCTGTGAGAAATGCTGATCAATCACCACTCCCGGCAAGAAACCCATACCAGGCCCCATTTGCACAACCTCAACCCGAGGATGCGTCTCCGAGTCTCCTTCCACGATCATCACGTCTGGCATGACCGCCGCTCCCGCGCTTGTGCCTGCCACCACGATTCCTTCAGAGAACCGTTTGTGAATGGTCGCATCGATCTCAGTGTCTTTAAGTATGCTTGTGATCCGAGCCTGGTCTCCCCCAGTAAAGAATACTCCAGTGGCCTTGTTAATCGCTTCTAACGCAGTAGATGAAGTCGCATCTTCACGGATTACAGTGTCAACTATGCGCACATCCTCGACTCCCAACCGATCAAACACTTTAATATAGTTTTCTCCCACTTCCCTAGGCAGCTCTGTAGCAGCTGTCATGACGACAATTCGGGCATTGACGCCCCCGGCGCGGCGAACAAACTCCCGCAGGATCTTGCAATCCCCTTCCTTGTCTTCCGCTCCACCGATAATCACCAGCTGTCCACGAGTGTCACTCAACTGCATATTGACTCCAGTTTTGAGTTAATTAATTTCAGTAAAGCATGACAATCTAGACCAATCAAATATCCATATAGTAGGAATTTAGACAAATTTGTTTTTATTTGCTGGTATGTGTCGATCGCAACTCGGCATGAGTTGTATTCGTCGCAGAAAATCCAGGATTTGGCGTCTCCAGCTTGGGTAAAGTAAAAAAAAGACCCCCGCTCTGAAGGTCGAATCCTAAGTGTGGTGTAGCTAAGAATGGCTACTTAAACCGCATATTTAATTAAGTTGCCTAAAAAAGAAAGTGCGTGTTCTAATGGAAAATGCCTGGGTTTGCCCTTGATGACAATCTGGTACTCATTGCCGTCTGGACCGTCACCATAGCCAGAAATAAGTCTCCGGTGGAAAGCTTCCTCAGCAAGTTTCTCAACTTCATCTCTGAGACCAGCTTTTGTGCCGTTCATATCCTGATGTCTCCTATATGCATACTTCTATTATAAGCTAGCGAGTCAGCTAATTGCATCTTTCGAAAGTTATATTTTTAGGGTAGGGGAATCAGTTCAGAAAATTGAATACCAACTTTGAACTCAAAAACGCCCTCTGATAGAGTAAAATTCAGCGGCAATAGGGTAATGTTCAGCTAAGAGCGGCATTGCGGTTCGTTAGATTTATAAGGGTGTTTAGCCAAACGGAGATAGTTAATGGTTCGAGATATAACCACCGATACAGTCCGCGTGAATGCGAGAAAAACTGATGCATTCGATATCTTCAACTTCAAGCATTACATTGGCCCGAACCCCTATTTGGAAACTGCGGCGCTAGTATTCGATTTTGCTTTCACTAAGTATCTGGAGCCTCTGCCCCTCGATAATTATGTCTCGCTCATCGGTGTTCACTACCCACACCTGTGTGATCAAACCTACAAATCCTATGCCGAGCTGTTCGCCCGCACAGTGTCAGAAGTGGGAAAGCTTGACATGGGTTTACACTTCAACCGCTGGAGTCTAAAGCCATATGCGGATTATGTGAGCATTAGCGTTCAATCGCTCCATGCGCGCACAAGCCGGGGAGTGGTTTACTTGGTTTGGGACTGGTTTGAAGCCATTACTCAAGGCGAGGAGATCGTGTTGGAGGAGCAGATCAAGGTGCTTCAGGGCATGTTCCGGCAATCGGTCTACGGCGGTCCGACAGTCTACGCTCTGTTGCGAACAGCCTCCGAGAAAGGTATTCCCAGCTTTTATCTGTGGGACGAAGGACTGATGCAATACGGCTATGGGAAGAAACAGATTCGCGGCGTAGCAACGACATTTGACTGTGATAGCCATCTGGATTCGGACTTCACCACCCGCAAGGATGACTGTAAGGCATTTCTCGGCACGTTAGGCTTCCCGGTACCCAAGGGTGATATCGTCGTCTCAGTTGAGGAAGCTCGGGCGGTAGCAAGAGAGATTGGCTACCCAGTGGCAGTAAAGCCGGTTGTAGGTCACAAAGGGATCGGGGTGACGGCTGATGTGCGAGACGCCGAGGAACTGAAATTTGCCTTTAGCAGGGCACTCAAGGCTATTAGTGAGGACCAGCCAAACCAGGTGATTGTCGAGAAGAGCATCTCTGGGGCAGATTTCCGCTTGCTATGTGTCAATGGCAGATTCGTTGCCGCTACTCAACGCTGTGCGGCATCGGTTGTTGGTGATGCGCAGTCAACCATTGGCGAGTTGATCAAGCGCGAAAACCGCACACTAGCCCGGTTGGACACACCAACATCGGCATTGAGCAAGATTCAGACCGATGAGGCGATGGAAATGTACCTTGACGAACAAGGTTTGTCATTAAGTAGTGTAATCGAAAAAGACCGCCGCGTCTATCTGCGCAAAGTAGCAAATCTCTCAGCTGGAGGTGTGAGCATAGATGCAACGCGCACAGTTCACCCTGACAACATCATCCTGGCGCAAGACATCGCGCAGCATTTCCGGCTCACTTGCCTCGGCATCGATGCGATCGCCCCAAATCTGAATAAATCCTGGAAGTCTGGCGACTTCGGCATCCTCGAAATCAATGCCGCTCCGGGCATCTTTATGCATCTTAACCCTGCCGTAGGTGAAAGCGTCGATGTGCCCTCACATATCCTTGAAACCTTTTTTGAGTCTGGGACAGCCGCAAGGATACCGATCATCACCTTTAACAAAATTTCTGTTCAAGAACTGCAGGAAACTATTGACCATATTCTTTTACAGCACCCCGACTGGACGATTGGCGCTGTCTGTCATGACTCAGTCTTCGTCAACCGCTCAGAGAAAATCCTGAACAAGGACTACAACACTAACGTTCAAAACGTCCTGCGTAATCCCAAACTTGATTTGCTAATTGCCGAGTACGCCCAAGATGTCCTGGAAAAGGACGGTATGTTTTATCAGGGAAGCAATATCGTAGTCCTGGATAATCCTACGGAAACCGAGATGATGCTCACGCGTGACATCTTCGACGACACCACCGTAGTGATCAAGGAGGGAGACAGCATTTCAATCCGACATAAGGGCTTGATAGAACAATACGAACTCGGCTCAGCCGAACCATTCACGCGTGTCTATCTGAAGGAAATCGGGACGATCCTCTAAGAAGCAGGGGGAGGGGGTCAGTGCGATCAAGCGCGGGGTGTGGGGTGTGGGGTGACGTGAATAGGCTTTATGCCCACACCCCACACCCCCTGCTCGGATTTGGAGTGCCGTTCCAAATCCACTCATCTCAAAGCGACTCAAATGAAGACATGAAGCCTTCAAACTTTTGGCATTCATCTTGAAACGCTTCGGCGTCCCCTACATCCTCAATTTTATATTCCATCAAGCGCTTGCCATCTGGCATTTTTTTAGAAGAGAGACAGGTGGCTTGATACTTATCTGCCAGGGCTTTAAAGTCAGAACCATGGCGTTTCCACGAATCCGCTGAACAGGTGATGGTTACAATCCACATAACTCACGTCTTATTATAGTGTTGTGCTCAAGGGAATTGTCAGATTATTCGGGTCCCTCCTTTTGCCGTACCGGAATCTCAATCCAAAACTCTGTTCCTTGTCCCAGTTCCGACTTGCACAGGAGTGACCCCTCATGCTTCTCTACTATAATCTGATAGCTGATCGATAACCCCAGCCCTGTGCCCTTACCCACTGGCTTGGTCGTGAAAAAGGGGTCAAATATTCGTTCCCTTACCTCCTGGGTCATCCCTGGCCCGTTATCGGCAATTCCCACAGCGACATGATCGGGCTTCAACTCAAGAGTCCGAATTGTGATTGTGCTGGGGTGAGCCCGAATTTCCTCAACCTGACCTTGCCGGTTGTAACTATCCAACGCATCAATGGCATTGCTGAGAATATTCATGAACACCTGATTCAGCTGCCCAGCATAGCACTCCACCAGCGGCAAATCGCCATATTCTTTAACGACTTCAATGGCAGGTCGTTTGCCGTAGGCTTTCAGCAGATGTTGCAAGATTAATAGCGTGCTATCAATCCCCTGATGAATATCAACTGCCTTCATTTGTGATTCGTCAAGGCGAGAAAAATTTCGCAGCGACAGCACAATCTGACGGATGCGCTCAGCGCCAACATTCATGGAATCAAAAATTTTTGGTAGATCCTCGAGCAGGAAATCCAGGTCAATAGCTGCGATCTGCTCCTGAATTTCAGGCGCTGGGTTGGGATAATGCTGCTGATACAGGTGCACCAGTTCCAGCAAGTCTTGGGTGTAGTTGTGAGCGTGGGTGAGGTTGCCGTAGATAAAGCTAACCGGATTGTTGATTTCATGGGCCACACCAGCAACCATTTGACCCAGGCTGGACATTTTTTCAGTCTGAACGAGTTGGGCTTGGGTTTGTTGCAGGTTGTGTAAAACTTGCTGGAGATCTGCCTCTGCCTGCTGGCGTTCAACAATTTCGTACTTCAAGGCGCAATAAACCTCAGCCAATTGTGTGGCCATGGTGTTGAAAGTGGTTGCCAGCACCCCCAGTTCATTTGGCGACTGAATGTCTACCTGAACGTCCAGATTTCCATCACTAATCTGGGCGGCAGCAGCGGTCAGACTCCGTAAAGGTGCAACAATTCGCCAAGAAAATAGCCATCCCACTCCAGTAGCAACGACGGTTGCCACGCCCAGCGCTCCTGCCATTGTCACAATCAGATGGCGGACAGGAGCATAAACTTCGGCAGTGGGCAATTCCACAACCACACTCCAATTCACACTGTAAATATTGGTGCTTGCCCCCAAAACTTCCATCCCTCTAAACCCCTGGTAGACTCTCAGCGGTTTGGTCTTTGTAGCGGTCAGGTTCCAAATCAAGGGACGGCGAGCTGAAATGTCTTCCAGCCTAAAGGGCTGAAATGCTTCAGCGGCACTCCTTTTTTTAGCAATCACAACTTTGCGATTGTCAACGACGTAAGTGTAGCCCGTTGTTCCCACGCCCGCCTGGGAGACAACGAGATTGAGGAACTGGAGATTCACTTTAGCCAAAAGCACCCCATCGACTTGATCCTGTTGATTGTGAATCGGGACCGCTAGGGTTGTAACTGGCAGATTCGTGGTGGGGTCAATTTCAACAGAACCAACGTAATCTGCTGCTTGCCTGAAAGGCTGAAAAAATTCAGGAGAATTAGCCAGGTTAGTGCGCGTAGTTTGTCGTTCATACGGTGAAACAGCAATCACAACCTGGCCTGTCTGATTTAAAATAGCTACTGTTTCATAAGCATTATTAGTTCGGGTGAGCCCTTCGAGCAGGTTGCGCTGAGCTTCACGGGTGAGATTTGTCAAGCCACGCACTTTTGCTAGATATTCTAGTTTGCGCTGCAAATCATTCAAATAATTCTCGATTCTGCTGGCAGCAGCTTGACTACGCTCTTGTTGGAGCAGTATCGATTCCTTCATCTGAGCCTGAAAGCTAAGCCGAATTAGTATTCCTCCAGTGACTAGGAGGCTCAACACTACGATTGAGGCTAGACCATATCGTAGTTGTTGTTCAATTAAAAAAGTCCTCGGTCGAGCGAATGGAATACGTATCATAGCTTATTCCTAAGGACAATTCATGCCTCTATTTATCTCTAGAGCTTCTTGGGACTTTCCAAATCAGGCCCCTTATCAGGGTATATCTAAGGCAGATTGAGCGCCGATTAACGCCGAAAAGAGCGATCGCGTCCGAGTTACAAGTTTTCGCCTCTCAACATCTTGTCAGACCTGGATTGTTTCAGTCCGTAACAGGTTTAGCGCTAAACCAAAAGACTGAGGTCCACCTAAGTCTTCCAGAGCTTGCTTGACGAAGGAATCATCCACTAATTCCTGTGCCACTTGTTCCGGTTGCAGTTGCTCTAGAAAAGCAACATCCCCCTCTAAACGGGTTTGCTTCAGTAGGCGCACCAGTTCTGCTGTATAGGAAGGAAAAGGATAGGGCTGAAAATCAATGCGGTTCACCCGCCACTCTGGATGGGTGATTGCCCCCTGCCTACGATAGAAGTCGCTATCATAGTAAGTGAGAACCTTTTGCAATACCGGCAGAGGATGAGGCGTGTACTTACCACCATCCTTTGAGAGGATATACGCGACTTCCGGACGATTCCCCCGCATCCACTGTTGTGACTTCACTAAGGCATTGACCACTTGCTGGGTCCAGTCTCGGCGTTGCGTCACATCCTCTTCGTGCATGAGCACAACGCAACAAGCATGATCTTTCCAAACATCACCTACAAACCGGAGGACTTTACCCACCTGCAAATTTTCGGCCTCGGCATTAAACGGCTCGGCCACTATATATCCAGCAATACTGCGGTTTGACAATGCCGAAACCATATCGGGGGGCGGCAGCGAGACTAAGTTGACTTCATCCTGGTTCACTACAGCATTTCTTGGTTTGATCACAGCTGTCAAGCCATGCTGTTTTAACATAAGTTGCAGCACGACGTTATGGATGGAATACCAAAAAGGCACTGCTATCGTCTGCCCTCCCAGATCTTCAAGCTTGTCAATGGTTGGTAGAACCGTGAGTGCAGAACCGTTAGTGTGGTTCCAGGCAACAATTTTAGCTGGGAACTTGTGCGCGTACCGCATCCAGAGCGTCGCGGGCATAAGCATATGAATCACATTGACCTGTCGCGCCTGGAATGCTTCTACAAGTTGAATCCAGGAACGAAACAGACGCGGGGGATCTGCACTCAGTCCTTCTGCTTGGTAAAGCTCCTTAGCGTGGGCGACTAGTAGGGGAGCAGCATCGACGATCGGCAGATAGCCAATCCTCACGGGCTGCTTGTCAGTGTTCGTTCCTTGAAAACTTTTGAGAGTTTGGGAATTATGGCAACCGTTAGAGGCCAGGGTCAGCAAGGCTGAGGTAGAAAACAAGGTTGTGAGCTTGAGAAATTCGCGACGGCTAATGCCACAACAGAGGCAATTCATCTAGTTGAGTGATAAATATTAGGGTCTTTAGTTACATAATTCCCAGTAATTTCCTCCATCTAACAATTTTGGTTATTACAAATATTTTTATAAGTGACCGTCCGTGGGCAAGGTATGCAGGGATTCCAGGAGATGAAGAATTGCTTTATGTTGACCGCAACATTAATGCCGCGATTAACATAAAGCGTGTCGGGCTGGGTAGTTTACGTCACTGCCAAACAAATACCTTGGCTTCGTGCTCTCCCAAGTCGGTTATAATGCCATCCTCGCCAGATTCGACATCGTAGTTGCCAGTCCACTCGTGCCACTTTCCAGCAGCTGGGAAGTTAGGAACGTGATATTCACCCAGGAAATTTTCGGAGAAATTCGCCACGACGACTACACGAGAACCCTGATCATGCCAGCGGGTGTAGGCTAGCACTTTCGCTTCTGGGTTTTCGTAGAAGAAGTCAATGTTCTCGGTGTAGAGTGCATGATTGCTTTTACGCAGTGCAATCAAGCCTTTGTAGTATTCAAACAAGCCCCGATTGAGATCCTGCCCCAGCAGCGTCCAATCGATTTTGGCTGACTCAGGTGTTTTGGGCTTGTACTCACCAAACTCTTCGCCCATCCAAATCAGTGGGACACCCACTGCCGTCATCAGGATGACAGCCCCCAGCTTGATGCGCTTGAATGCTTCTTCGTCGAAGATGTTGCGATCGCCTAACTCAACCATCAAGTGATTGTGGTCGTGGTTAGTCAAGTAATTCACAACATTGGTGGCACCCATGAAGCCTTGCCGCTTGCAGTCGATGACATCCTTAAGCCGCTCTAAATCAAATGTGTCACCGCAGATATGTTCCAGGACGCAGTGGTAGAAACTGTCGTGCCAGCAACCATCCATGGGTCCGTCTGCATTAGTGATGCTGGTTGTCTCTGGGATGTATTCAGCAATATTGTAGAAAGGCTTCATGCTAGCTGTTTTTTTAGATTCCTGAACAATCCAGTGCATGAAGTCATAGTTAGCAATTTGGCGCGCGGCATCGTAGCGAACGCCATCGGTGTGATATTCCTGAATCCAAAAGCGTATGGTGTCACCAGCAAACCGCCGCGCTGGGTATGTATCCAGCTTTTCGTCGTAGAATTCGTAGTTAAACTCAGGGCCCCAGTTATTATCAGGGTCACGAGGGGAGTGGTGATACCAGTAATCGTGGTCAATCTGGGTAAGTGGGCTTTCTGCTTCCGAGTGGTTATAAATCCCGTCCATGATCACACGAATGCCTTTGGCATGGCACTCGTCGATTAGCTGCTTCAAACCTGCCGTCGTGCCATAGCTAGATTCAGTCGCAAAAAAATAGCGGGGGTTGTACCCCCAGCTATGGTCTCCCGGATATTCCTTCACCGGCATCAGCTCAATGGCGTTGATGCCCAGTTCGCAGAGGTAGTCTAATTTCTCGATCACGTGCTTGTATTGGCCGCGAGCGTAGGGGTCATCCTCGCCGCCAGAAAAGTCGCCAACGTGCATCTCGTAGATCACTAACTCCTGATCTTGCGGCAGGGGCTTGTCGTCGTGTTGCCAGACGTAGGTATCAACAATCCTTTTGCCGTCTTTAATGCGCACCACGCCGTTTTGGGTGGGGTTATCAATATCTGTAGCGTAGGGATCAACTACTTCCACCCATTGATCCGGTTCAAAAAACCACGATTTGGACTGAACGCGGAATTTGTATTGATAATCTCCGTCTTCCAGTTCGACCTTAGTGCGGAAATAACCCTGCTTATCTTTTTCCATAGGTATTTCTTCCCAGTTGGAGAAAGACCCGATTAGCGCGGCTCCTTTGTTGTATGGGGCAAATAATGTAAATTCAATCGGACTTGCCATAGAAATCTTTTGAGTAAAAACAGGTAACAACAGTAAAATATTTTTCACCTGTTCATCCCTCTAAGGTATCATTCTAAAGAGATAAATTTGCTACTACAGCGCTTTACTTAGACCATAACAGCTAAGCTATTGCACGAATCAGGTTGTATAAAATACAACATAGAACCAGCGCCAAGGCCAGCGATGTGCTAAAGATTTGCAGCATAACCAAGTAGATTTACGGTTATAACTGCGGAGACAGGTTTGAATCTTCAGTATTTTTTCGGTTTCAATAAGCACAGTTATACCATTAGTCTTTGCTTAAGAAGACTAAATAGCTGTACTACACTGCGGAGAGCTTTTCAGCTATGCCAGCCACTCATGAATTCCCTCTTGTTGTCCTTTCAGTTGTGATTGCAGTGATTTCGTCCTACACGGCACTGGATCTAGCTGGACGGGTAACACTAACCCAAGGTCATGCGCGTCACCTCTGGCTGGCGGGCGGTGCGATCGCGATGGGAATTGGCATCTGGTCGATGCACTTCATGCGTATCAGCGCCGAGACTGAAACAAAAATTGAATTACGGCAGGCTAACGAACAATTGCGGGGTGAGATTATTGAGCGCCAGTGGGCAGAGGAAAAAGTCCGTTTCCTACAAACGATAACGCAAGCAATCAGTGAATCAACAGATTTTCACTCAGCGCTGGGGGTGGCGTTGCGGAAAGTGTGCGATTTCACTGGCTGGAACTTTGGAGAAGCATGGATTCCAAGACCCAATGGCACAACTCTTGAATGTAGTCCTGCTTGGTATAGTAGTAACCAAGACCTAGAGAAGTTTAGACATAACTACTACTCTGTCTCTAACTGGGGATCTCTGGTCAACCATCTTTCGGTGGAAGCGTCAGCGCTAGAGATGACTGCTTAGAACCATACCGTGGAGTTCACTTACAGATTTTTGTAGGTTTTTAGAAGCGGTGCGATTCAACTTCGTGCCAACAGGTATGGGTAAGAATAGCGTTTTTGAAGTCAGTACTCTTAAGCGTAGCAGATGTGAAGTCGGCGTCGGTCAAGTCAGCACTGTGAAAGCTTGTGCCTCTTGCAGCAAAGGCAATGACAAACTTCTCAAGCAAGGAGTATTTTTCGTCTCCAGCCACAGCACGCCAACCAATGTAAGCACCAAGTAGTGTCACAGATCCCGATCCAGCCACAGCGATCGCAACCGATCCCGATCCAGCCACAGCCACAGCGATCGCAATAGCTCCAGCGATCGCAACAGCAACAGCCACAGCTCCAGCTCTAGCTCCAGCCACAACAAAAGCTCCAGCGACAGCTCCAGCGACAGCTCCAGCTCCAACGGCAGCAACAGTGACAGCGAAAGAGCCAGCGACAGTGACACTGGCAGCAAAATTCAAAGCGGTAGCGAAATCGAAAGCTAAAGCGACAGCGACAGCGAAAACTCCAGCAACAATTCCTAGACCTTGCCAGATAGTGATAATAAAGAAGACTACAAGCATGATTAGGGAGGCTACACCAGCGCTGAAGTTTTCAGGGTTGGTTCTGTCAAATGCAAGTGTTACCAAATAACCAGCCAATCCTGAAAAAAGCCCTGATATTCCCGACAATAGCCATGAGCCTATGACTAAACCAATTGCCCAGTGGGGTCGCAGTCCTGCCTTGGTATGGCTGAAGTTGGCACCTCTGAGGATGGCCTTAGAAAAATCTGCCCCTCGGATATCAGTGTAGCTAAAATTGGCTCCAGATAGGTCAATACCAGTGAAGGAGCGACCTTGCAGATTCTGACCAGAGAAGTCCTGGGGCATCAGTAAATGGCACTTTTGAAATTAGCACAGGCAGCCGGAAAATAGGCTGCCAGCGCTCTTACTAGACTGCGATCTTACTTCACGCCCAGAAGATTCAGGGCGATGAACAAGCTGGCAGCGAACATGGCTGCACCAAGCAGTGTGCAAACAGGCAGCGTCAGCACCCACGATAGCCCTATATTTCTGAGTGTTTCTACCTGCAGCCCAGAACCGCTCGCCGCCATCGTTCCCGCTACACCAGACGACAGCACGTGCGTGGTACTGACCGGCAGACCGAAGTGATCGGCAGCCTCAATTGTCAGCATAGCGACTACCTCAGCCGAAGCGCCTTGGCCGTAGGAAAGGTGTTCTTTACCGATCTTTTCACCCACCGTCACGACGATGCGCTCCCAACCAATCATTGTGCCAATACCTAGTGCGAAGGCAACGGCAATTTTCACGATATTGGGAATGTACTTGGTCTCTTTATCCAAACTTTCCTGGTAGGCCGTAATAGTCTGCTTTTCTTGGGGATTTGTAAACTTATTCTGCTTGTTCAGCTTGCCAATTGTTGAGGAGACAAGATACATATCGGTTCGTAGCGATTGTCGCTCGCTAGTGGAAAAATCCTTGAAACCCCCCTTGCCAGAGGATAACTTAGATTCAAGCACCTGATTCTCTCGCGCAAGCGCTGCAAAGGTTTTGTCGCTGAATTTACCTGTCGTCTTCTGGAAGTTCTCAAGCTCATTGGTTGCGTCTTGCTGGCTGAGGGATATCTGAGGTGCATGGTGCTGGATCACTGCCTCCGCAGAGCGCGACATAGCGGCCAATTGAGCGACGTTTGCTGCACTGGTATTCATATTCAGTGCAAATAAACCCGGAAGGATACCGACCAGGATCAGCATGAGCAGACCCATACCTTTTTGCCCGTCATTCGAACCGTGGGCGAAGCTAACACCAGTACATGTCAGGATTAACAAAGCCCGGACCCAAGGCGGCGGTGCCTTCCTTTCATCCGCTGGCCGGTACAACTCTGGTCTTCTGATCAGTGCCTTCGCCAGCAGCAGCAGCAGTGCTGCTCCGACGAATCCAATGATTGGCGAAACCAGCAGAGAAGTGAAGACTTGCTGCACTTGTTTCCAGTTTATGCCCTCGCTTAAGCTATGACCAGACGACAGTAGTGAATGCCCTATACCGACACCCATGATCGCGCCAATTAGGGAGTGTGAACTCGAGTTTGGCAAGCCCACATACCACGTTCCAAAGTTCCAAATGATCGACGCGATTAGAAGAGAGAACACCATCGCGTAGCTCGGACCCGATCCAGTACTAAGTACCAATTCAACAGGTAGGAGCGCTACGATGCTATAAGCGACGGCCCCGCTTGACGTCAGCACACCGATCAGGTTCCAAACGCCTGACCAGACGACGGCGACGGTTGGCTTCAGCGAGTGTGTGTAAATCACCGTGGCGACGGCGTTTGCGGTATCGTGAAAACCGTTGATCGCTTCAAAAAAGAGTGCCAGTCCCACTCCCAACACTAGAAAGACAGTAGTGCCTACTGTTAATGACTCTCCGAAAAGTTCCATGTAATGTTCTCCATTCAGGAAAAGGTTGCGAACGACACCAATGAATCAATAAACAGAAATTTTCCCTACTCGAGTAGGGATTTCTTTGACAAGCAAGCAGAAGCTCTAATTACTTTTAATATTTTCCCATCGCAATTCAATTTACTGGTGTTTCTTACATGTTGAATGTAAATTTTTTTCACTATTCAACATTTCATCTTTATAACCAGCAGTATCAAGTTTGGAAGTTAATTTAATTTTAAGGAAGAGTTAAGATTAGGTTAAAGCGGTGATTCATTTAACTCTGTTTGATAACATTCAGTCTATAGACAGTTGCATATTTGCGTCATGATTAACTCTTCATTAATCAGATTGGCTGCTGAGCCAACCGATCGCTTGTCGAATCCAATCTTCTGGAAGAGCGTTTTTAGCCAGCCCAACCTGTTGACTCACGGTTTGCAGTGCTTGGGCGACCTCACTGGGTGTATATCCCAGCGCTAGCAGTGTCATTTGTACATCTTCTAAAATTGCTGGTGGTGGTCCAGCAGTCAGTGGGAGTACGCCAGCTGCGATGCGCCATTCTGCCAGTTTAGTTTTGAGTTCCAAGCAGATGCGCTCAGCGGTTTTGCCACCCACACCGGGAGTTTGAATTAGCATCTTGGTGTTGCCAGTGACGATCGCCTGGACTAAATCTGGCAGTTCCAGTGTGTCCAAGAGTGCGATCGCCAGAGCCGCGCCAATGCCACTCACACTGATCAACTGGCGAAACAAATCCCGTTCAGGTACAGAGCCAAAGCCATACAGCATCGGTTGTTCTTCCCGAATTTGCAGATGGGTAAAGACTTGAAAGGGTTCACCAGTTGCCGGTAACTGCTGAGCTAGACGTGCGGGAATTTGCAGGTCATATCCGCAGGAGTTTACTTCCAGGGTGAGGATGAAGCGATTGCCGCTACTTTTTTGGATGCCAGCCACTGTGCCTTTGAGATAGCTGATCATCTCAAGAAACCAAAGTGATTTAAGCCTTCCAAGATCCCACCAGCACAGGAAGCATTAGCCAGGTAGTGGTAAGCAGATGGGTTGAGGTTGTGCCACTTTAGGAGTTCAGGTTGGGCGTTCCCAACAATGATTCCCCGTTCCTCTCCCACGGAAAATAGGGCGAGGTCATTGCCAGAGTCACCACACACAACCGTTTGCTCTGGTTGAATTCCCCACTGCTGCCGCAGAAACTGCATTGCCAGACCTTTATCGCTATGGCGAGGCAGAATATCGAGGTCTTGACCAGTACTATAGATCAGCTTGATATCTAAATTGGCCTGCAACAGGGACTCTAGTTGCGGCAGAACTTCCAGCGCGATCGCCTCTGTCAGGAAAAAACTAACTTTGAAGGGGCGCTGTTCTGAGTCTGGCTGGGCAACGAGGTCAGCAAAATCAGCGGTTGTGGCTACCACCAGATCACGATCCCACCCTTGGGAAAGTTTTTCCGACCAGGCTGGATCGGGGGTGTCACTGCCATTGAGGTAGATTTCTGTACCCACGGCGGCAATCAGGGCATCGGGTTCTAGGAGATGTTTTTCGGTTTGGAGTTGCCGATATAGGGTGGGCGATCGCCCAGTGGCATATACAATCTTGGTTCCGTGTTCTTGGCGATGCTGACTCAGCTGACGGTTCAGTTCTGCCAGGGCTTCGTCATCCCCTACGAGGGTGTTGTCTAAATCGGTTACAAACAGAAATGGAGTCACGGCAAGTTTTGGCTATTCTCAGCTGAGGCAACGCACATTGTATCATCCTTGATACAATGTGCGTTGCTATGGATGGTGGTAGTGAGTGCTAAAGAGGGTGCCAGAACGAGCCGGAGCCAAATTGCTCCGTACTACGTGATTATCATGTAATTTGTTTTTCGGTGAGAACTTTGCATGGGAGTCCGGGAAAACTAAATGCAAGCACACAGAGAATCTGAGGCGATAGTTCTCCCAAAGGTTATTACACAAAGGCGACTCCATGAAACTGCGAACAAAGACACTACTCGTTATTGGCGCGACACTGGTCGGTCTGAATGCCTTTCTGTATGCCATCTCCTCGACCATCTTGTCGCGTAGCCTCACGAAAGCAGAGGAACAGAGTGTTCGCCAGAGCGTTAAGGGAGTTCTGAATGTTTTTGCCCAAACTCAAGATGACTTTAATTCCTGCATGTTCACTTTGGGTGCATGGGATGACACCTACAAATTCATTGAGGATGCTAATAAAGCCTACATCGCCTCGAATCTCCCTCCAGAAAATCTGGCACTCTTAAAGATCAACCTGATACTGTTTATCCACTCTTCTGGTCGGATTGTCTATGGCACAGGTATAGATCTGAAAAAAAAGCAAAATCTACCCATCCCAGCGGGGATTAGAGAACACCTTTCTCTCAATGACCCCCTCCTACAACACCCCAATATCCATAGCGTGCTGACGGGGCTCTTGCTCCTTCCTGGAGTGCCTATGCTGATTACCTCTCAGCCAATTATTACCAGCAAGCTATCTGGCCCCATCCGTGGGAGTTTGCTTATTGGGCGCGATCTAGATGCCGACGGAATTAAGAATTTGGCTAGAGTAACGGGTTTATCTCTAACAGTATACAAGGTAAACGAGGCCCAAATGCCTCCCGACTTCCAGGCAGTGCGTTACTCTTTATCAGATCAGGAGCCAATTCTGGTTCACGCTTTGAACGAACAGACGATTGCGGGGTACACACTACTCAAAGACATCTATGGCAAGCCCGCTCTGCTGTTGCGGGTGGATGTTCCTAGAGAAATCTACCGGCAAAGTCAGAGCAGCCAGCGCTATCTGAACGTATCTATTGTGGTGGTGGGATTGGTGTTTAGCGGAGTGACTCTGCTGCTTTTAGAGCGATTAGTTTTGTCGAGGTTGACAGCTCTAAACGCTGATGTTAAAAGCATAGCTGAGCGCGGTGACTTGTCGATGCGGGTGTTGGTTATGGGAAAGGATGAATTTTCGAGCTTGGCTGGCACTATCAACCAACTCATCCAGCGAATAGCCGAATACACGCAAGACCTTGGGCAGAAAAATCAGCAACTTTTGCAAGCCCATGACGAACTTAGCCAAGCTCTATCCGCTCTGCAACAAACCCAAGCCCAATTGATTCAAACGGAAAAAATGTCGAGTTTGGGTCAGATGGTGGCAGGGATTGCCCATGAAATCAATAACCCCGTTAACTTCATCCACGGCAACCTCGATCACACCAACAAATATGTCCAAGACCTATTGGGATTGATCCACCTATATTCGCAGGAGTACCCCAGTCCCACCCCTGCCATCCAAGAACAGACACAAACAATTGACCTTGACTTCCTGGTTGAGGATCTGCCCAAAACGTTGTCATCGATGAAGAACGGAACCGAGCGCATTCGTGAGATTGTCCTGTCTTTGCGCAACTTCTCCCGGCTGGACGAAGCCCAAGTGAAACTTGTCAATATTCATGAGGGGATTGATAGCACGCTGCTGATACTCAATCACCGGATCAAACAGGGAGTTGAAGTCATCAAGAAATATGGAGATTTGCCCCTAGTTAAGTGTTATCCTGCCCAGCTGAACCAAGTATTTATGAATATCCTCAGCAACGCGATCGATGCATTACTAGAGCGAACGGAGCAACGTAATAAGCAAATTGTAATTTGTACGGAAATAGTTGAACTACAGCAAATCAAGGTACGGATTTGTGATAATGGGCTTGGAATCTCCCCAGAGATCAAAGACAAAATATTCGACCCATTCTTCACGACAAAAAATGTGGGTAAGGGCACCGGTCTAGGGCTTTCAATTTGTTATGAAATTGTTAAAAAACATCAAGGTCAGATTTCGGTAATTTCTGAACCTGGTCAAGGTACAGAGTTTGCGATCGCCCTCCCGATCCAACAGCACTAATGTGGTTCTTTCCCCCACACCCCACACCCTACATCCTACCCCCCGCGCGAAGCGCATTGATCCTGATCCACTTGTACCGCATCTAAGCAAGCCTTCAACTTTTCGGCTAGGTACCGCACGTTGGGTTCGCGGAACATATTGACGTGATTGGCAGAAAATTCATGGACCTCTAATCCTCCAGCAACCAGTCCACCCCAGCCCAATTGGGGATCAACCGAACACCAGTCCAACCATCCCTCAAGCGGCTCACTAGCTCGGAAGATGATTGCCCGACCCGGATACACTTGAGGTACATAACATGAGTCTGCCTGTTGCAGCGCCTGTCGTAAAGGTGATAGCTGGGAAGCTTGAGGCAAAGGTTGGCTGTGATCTGAATAAAACCTGCGGCCTAAATTATGCTTGAGGTAGGTTAATTTCTGTTTTGGTTTAAGTCGTAATAAGTTACCCAGATGTCGAAAGACGCGAGTATGGACTGGTAAGGGTTTGAGCCAATCTGGGCCCTGAGTATCAAACAAAGCCAGTATAGCCACTTTCTGACCTTGAGTGTGCAGTTGTTGCGCCATCTCGAAGGCTACCTTGCCCCCCATGGAAAAGCCTCCGAGAAAATAAGGTCCCTCAGGCTGGACAGTACGTATTTCCCTGATATAGTCCGCCGCCATATCCTCAATTCGGGAGTGAGGAAGCTGTTTCTCATCCAGACCCTGTGGTTGTAGCCCGTAAACTGGGTACTCCGAGCCCAAATGAGCTGCCAAACTGTAGTAAGTGGCTACCTCCCCATGACCACAATGTATGCTGAAGAAAGGAGGTTTGTCACCGCCAGTTTGAATCGCCACTAGCGAGGACCAAGGCTTTGACGATTCTTCTTGGCAGAGAATACTAGCCAATTGCTCAACCGTCGGAGCCTGGAAGATGGTAACCAGAGGCAGATTTTTGCTTAATATTTTCTTGACTTGGGCGAACAGACTTACAGCTACTAGGGAGTCACCCCCCAACTCAAAGAAGTTGTCGTGAATTCCCACCTGAGCGATCCCAAGGCTTTCTTGCCAAATATCGGCGATCGTTTGCTCTATGTCATTCCTGGGAGCTATGTGTAAGTTCTTCAGTTCAGGCTGGGAGGATCTGGGTTTGGGTAGGACAGTCTTCTCTAATTCTTCGATCGCACTTGATGCTGTAAAAGTATGCTCAATCCTGGTCGGTAGCTCTGGCGTTGATACAACAACGTGAGGCGGTGGTTCAATCCAGTACCGCTGCCTCTCAAACGGATAAGTCGGCAAGGGGAGACGATGACGTCGCTGTTGGGCATAAAATCCAGACCAATCTACTGGGATTCCTAACAGCCAGAACTGTCCCAATGTGTTGAGTAAACATGCTACATCCGAGTGTTGCTCATCGCCCAGGTATAAGGAAGACAGTAAAACATGCTCACTACGTTGATCTGGATCGAGTCTTGCTAATGTGCTTAACGTTTGACTAGGGCCAACCTCCAGCAGGATTCGATCCGGTTGTTGTAACAACTCGTGCAGTCCCGCCTCAAAGTTTACACCACAGCGCAAATGCCTGCCCCAATAGCTTGGATCTGTCGCTTGTGCTGGTGTAATCCAGGTACCAGTTAGGTTGGACACGTAGGGAATTTTAGGGGGGTGAAGCTTGACTTTTTTCACCTGCTCCGTAAATTGCCCCTCCAACTCCGGCAACCCGACGAGCATTGACCCGGTGGGCAGGAGCTGCATCAGCTGCCCTCTTGCCGCTACCAGCGCCAATGCATCTGGCAAAGCGAATACTCCAGCCAGACATGCCGCCACATATTCACCAATGCTGTGGCCAATCATCGCCCAGGGGCATACTCCCCACTGCATCCATAGCTTGGCCAAGGCATACTCAATCACAAACAGAGCTAGCTGTGTTAAAGCAGTCTGGTTAAGTTGCTGTGTAGCTGCTTTTACCTGGTCTGAGTTCGGATAAAGTACCTGACGCAGATCAAGCCCTAAGTGGGGGAGGAGCAGTTCTGAGCACACATCTACCTGCTCACGAAACGCTGGCTCAATCTGGTAGAGTTCCCTCGCCATATTCACGTACTGCACCCCCTGCCCTGGAAACATAAACGCGACTCTTCGCTCCTGGGGCTTCTGGAAGGAAGTCTTAACTCGTTGAGGAGCCAGCGTTGAGAGAGCGCTCACAGCATCGTCAAAATTGTGGCACACCAATATTCGTCGATGCTCAAAAGCCCTGCGGCCCACTTGAAGTGTGTAAGCCACGTCTGCGAGGTTGGCATCAGGATGCTGCTTTAAGTGCTCCACCAGATTCGCTGTTGCGGTATCAAGTGCAGAGCTGGTTTTAGCGGATAGTACCAGCAGTTGATGTGGTCTGGATTCTCCAGAACTCTCGACAATCGGAGCTTCTTCGAGTACAACATGCGCATTGGTACCCCCAAAGCCGAAAGAACTGACTCCAGCCCGGCGAGGAGTCCTACCGATGTGCCATTCACAGAGCTTGGTATTGACTTTGAAAGGACTATTAGCGAAATCAATATTGGGATTAGGCGTATCGAAATGCAAGCTGGGCGGCAGCAACTTGTGTTTGAGCGCCAGGACAGTCTTGATTAAACCTGTGATCCCAGCCGCCGTATCTAGATGTCCGACATTAGTTTTCACCGAGCCGATAGCACAGAAGCCCTGCTTTTGAGTTTGAAGTGAGAAAGCTTGTGTGAGGGCCGCGATCTCAATCGGATCCCCGAGCGGGGTTCCGGTTCCGTGGGCTTCTATATAAGAGATAGTCTCAGGTTGAACTTTGGCCAGAGCCATCGCCTCTGCAATTACCTCTGCCTGACCATTTATACTGGGTGCGGTATAGCCAACTTTTAAAGACCCGTCATTATTGATGGCTGAGCCTTTAATCACCGCATGAATATAATCTCCGTCGGCTAGAGCATCCTCTAATCTTTTCAGCACAACAATTCCCACCCCGCTGCCGATCACCGTTCCCTGTGCTGACGCATCAAAGGCTCTGCAGTGCCCATCGGGCGAAAAAATCATGCCCTCTCGATAAAGGTATCCTGTCTTTGATGGAACCATGATTGAAACAGCACCGGCCAAAGCTATATCACTTTCGTTATTTCGCAAGCTAGAGCAGGCTAAAGAGATGGCAACTAATGAAGTAGAGCAGGCAGTTTGAACATTAATACTTGGCCCTTTCAGATTTAATTTGTAAGAGATACGTGTGGTCAGAAAGTCTTTATCATTTGCAATAATAAGTTGGTAATCGTCAACTGAGTCTCTAAGGTCACTGTTTGAATAAAGGTTTTTTAAAAAGTAGGTATCTAGGCCACTTTGTCCACCATAAACACTAATTGAACCTTTGTAGGTTTCAGAATTGTAGCCAGCACTTTCAAGAGCCTCACTCGCACACTCCAAAAAGAGGCGGTGTTGTGGATCGGTAATTTCAGCTTCTCTTGGACTAAAGCCGAAGAATGAAGCATCAAACAATTCTACATCTTCTAGAACAGCTCTTGCCTTAACATAATTGGGTTTACTTAGAGCAGCAGAATTAACACCTGCATCTTTCAGTTCCTGCTCAGGAAAAAATGAAATTGACTCGACACCGTTCCGCAGATTTTGCCAAAACTCATCGAGATTTTTTGCTCCTGGGAACCGACCAGACATACCAATAATGGCTATGCCTTCTAGAGAATTTTGCGTGAGCGAGTGACTTGTTGCGTCTTGTGTTTGACTTGGTAGCTGCGAGGGTCGATTGATAGCATCCCGATTTTGCTGATGGACAGGCTGCGAGTCTGACTTTGAGCTTAAATATTGAGCCAAGGAGCTGATTGTCGGATGCTTAAACAATTCGATGATTGATACATCTCGATCAAGAACATCTTGCAGTTTTTTACTGACTTGGGTCATGAGTAATGAATGACCCCCTAAATCAAAGAAATTGTCATGGAGCCCCACCTTCTCTACATGAAGCACTTCTTGCCAAACAGCAGCTATAGTTTGCTCTACTTCAGTTCCGGGAACGTAAGCTACTTCCAAATCGAGGCGAAGTTCCTTCGGAGCGGGCAGCGCTTTGCGGTCGAGCTTGCCGTTGGGTAAGAGCGGTAGAGTCTCCAGGATCACAAAGATCGAGGGGATCATGTAATTAGGTAGCAACGACTTTAGAAAGTTACGTAGTTCGCTGGGAGTGGGTGAGAGCGACTGGTTCGTTACAATATAAGCTGCCAGGCGTTCGTCACCAGGAATATCCTCCTGGGCCAAGACAATGGTCTGCCGCACGGCTTGGTGCTGGTTTAGTGCCGCCTCAATCTCCCCTAGTTCGATGCGGTAACCACGGAGCTTCACTTGGTTGTCGATGCGACATTGGAACTCGATGTTGCCATCTGGTAGGTAGCGGGCTAAGTCTCCAGTTTTGTACAGCCGCTCACTTCCTTTTGAGTGTTGAGTGTTGAGTGTTGACTTATTATTGGGGTTGGGAATAAACTTTTGGGCAGTAAGATCAGGGCGATTGAGATAGCCCCTGGCCAGTCCCGCTCCACCGATATACACTTCACCAGGGACTCCAACGGGCACAGGCTGGAGATGAGAGTCTAGCAGATAGATCTGAGTATTGGCAATTGGGCGGCCGATAGGAACCGAACCGGCCTTAGATTCGACAAAATTGGTGGCTGACCAGATAGTGGTTTCTGTGGGACCGTACAGATTCCAGAGGTCAGCGCCCCGTTCTAGCAACTGATTGGCTAGATCCCGAGATAGAGATTCCCCACCACAGAGTACTTTGAATCTCCCTGATCCCCAAGATTCGTCGCAGTTGTAACCCTGCCAACCTGCTTCCAGAAGTAGTCGCCAAGTAGCTGGAGTAGCTTGCATGGCTGTAGCACGACACTTGTAAAGCTCCGCTAATAACAACGCTCCTGAAGTCGCTATTTCACGGCTTACCACCACAACCAAAGCTCCCACGACTAGCGGTAGAAAGAGTTCTAGAGCAGCAATGTCAAACGATAAGGAGGTAACTGCAAGAAGAATATCTTGGTTGGTCAGTCCTGGGCGATGACGCATCGACTGGAGAAAGTTAACTACGGTGCAGTGTGGAATTTGAACTCCTTTAGGCTTGCCAGTTGAGCCCGATGTGTAGATGACATAGGCTAAATGTTCAGCCGTCGCCAAGCTTTTGGGGTTCTCCTGACTCGACTGAGTCATGCTCTGACAATCTGAGTCTAAGCACACCACCAAAGCTCCATGCTCTGGGAGTCCCGCCACTAGCCGCTGTTGGGTCAGCAACACCGACACTTGGGCATCTTCTAGCATGAAGGCCAGGCGTTTTTTAGGATATGTGGGATCCAGGGGCACATAAGCCCCCCCAGCTTTGAGGATGCCAAGTAGCCCCACGATTATATCCAGCGATCGCTCCACTATGAGGCCGACAAGCACATCAGGTCCCACTCCTAAAGTCCGTAGGTAATGCGCCAACTGATTCGCTCGGGCATTCAGTTGCTGATAGGTTAGCTGCTCCTGATCAAAGACTACCGCCACAACGTCTGGGGTTCTGAGCACCTGAGCCTCAAACAGTTGATGAATGCACAAATCCACAGGGTAATCTATCTGGGTATCATTCCATTCGACCAGCAGAGTATGCTGCTGGAACTCGCTAAGCAGCGGCAATGTTGAAATCGACTGCATAGGGTTGGCGACGACGCCTTCCAGTAATGTCTGAAAATGCCCTGCCATCCGCTGCACGGTGTTGTACTCAAATAAATCTGTGTTGTACTCAAACCAGCCAGTGAGTCCCGAAGGCATTTCTTGTAGTTCGAGCGTCAAATCAAAGTTTGTCGTGCCGCTGGGTAAGTGCAGTGAGTTCAGGGTCAGTCCCTGTAACTCTAGAGGCGGCATCGAGTTATTCTGGAGGACAAACATCACCTGAAACAGTGGCGAGCGGCTCAGTTCCCGCTCGGGCTGCAGTTCCTCCACTAGTTTCTCGAAGGGCAGGTCTTGGTGAGCATAGGCTCCTAGGACTACCTCGCGCACCCGTCCCAGCAATTCCCGGAAACTCGATTTGCCCCCAATGTCGGTGCGCAGGGCCAACATATTGATGAAGCACCCAATCAGACCCTCGGTTTCTACTCGGTTGCGGTTAGCAATGGGCGAACCCACAACGATATCTTCCTGCCCTGTATAGCGGTAGAGTAATGTTTTGAATGCCGCCAAGAGCGTCATGAATACGGTCACCCCTTCCTGATCGCTCAACGCCTTGATTGCCTCGGTCAGTGTCCTAGACAGCACTAAAGATTGACGCGCACCCCGGTAAGTCTGGATTGGTGGTCGCAGATGGTCGGTAGGCAACTGCAGCACTGGGAGGCGGCCACTCAACTGCTGCTTCCAGTAACGCAGTTGGGTTGAGAGCACCTCACCTTGCAACCACTGCCGCTGCCATACAGCAAAATCCGCATACTGGATGGGCAACTCAGCAAGTGGCGAGGGCTTGCCGCTGGAGAAAGCGGTGTAGAGGGTTGCCAGCTCTTGGAGGAGCACCTGTATTGACCAACGGTCAGAGATGATTTGGTGCATCGTCAGCAGGAGTACCTGCTCTTTCTGGGCTAACTGTACCAGTGTGACTCGCAGTAGTGGATCTTGGGCTAGGTCGAAGGGCTGTTGGACTTCCTCTCTAGCTAGCCTTAGGGCCTCGGTATGTCGCTCCATCGACCGCATCGTCAGGTCCACCACCCGTAATGCCAGGGTCAGGTTCGGGGCGATGACCTGGGCAAGTTGCTCATTCACCGTCACAAACGTGGTTCGCAGCGCTTCATGACGCCTTACGATCTCATTAAGGCTCTGCTCCAATGCAACTACGTCGAGTAGGCCCGTCAGAGCAAAGACTTCATAGATGATGTTATGTGCAAAAATACTCGGCTGTAACTGGTCTAGGAACCCCAGCCGCTGCTGCATAAACGACAGAGGCGCAGGACTTCGCTCTGGACGCTGAGGAATAACTTGTGCTCCAGAAGTGCTTGTAAACGTAATGTTATACATTTGTTGGCAAGTGTCTAAATTTGTAATCTAAACTCATATTGATTGGAATGTGGGAGGTGTTCTAAAGCTGTGCATAAGGCATTAAATCGCCGTCCCCAACTCAGATCTATTAAAATATAGCCCAATCATAATATCGTGCCTGACCGAAAACGGGGTCTAGGGTATAGGTTTGGGGTTGCTAAAGAGTGAGAATATATCACCCCACTGGGTACAAGCACTTTTATTTATTCATAGAGAAGAAGAAATTAGGTCGAGTTCGCCTTGCGCCCAAAAATAGATAAGAATTACATTCCTTTTTGAGCTAACCAGTTAGCCAGCTTGACTGCAACATTATTATCTGTTTTCCAGTCCAACTGTTTTATTATTCTTAAATAAGGGTAAAGGGCTTGCCGCATCTAGTTTCTCAAGAAAAAACTTTGTAAAAAGTTGTGAAAACTTGAAAAGTTGTCCTCGTTTACTCGTTACTCGTTCCCAGGTAGAACCTGGGAATGCAAGTTGCGAGGCTCTGCCTCGTCTACACTTGAAGGCGACAGACCTGATGCACTCAGGACAAGTGATGTCTACTATTGAGGCAGAGCCTCTAAAATGCGGTGACTAGGCTGAGCCTAGTCACCAGGATTTTTAGGAGTGCTGGCTAGGTGCGGCAAGCCCTGTGTCTTGCTCCTACAAGCTTCTACTTCCTTGCTTGGGCAGTAACTCAAAGTAAATTGGTTGGGGCGCGTTTTTCCAAAATAAAACTAATTATTACTCTGATTGATACTTACCCAGCTTTGTCGCTCACTGGCAATATAGAGTACTTGAGAGTAGGTAATATCACTGGCAAACCAAGTCTTGATGATGGGACACATGAGTTTTTTGACTAGAATTGCTATATATTTCTTTTGATGAAGATAAATCACAAGTACTGGTAAATGCAAGGGGTTTGCTGTCATATTTTTTTTGCAGAAATGGCTCCGACGCTGCGTCGAGTGGATACGACACATTTTGAGACATAAGGATAGGCAATGGCTCGTCCCCTAATTGATCTAGTGCGTCGCGCTTATAAAGTGGCTCGTTTATCAAACCAAAGTGGAGTTCCGCCAGATGAATTAATTGAGGGGATCAAACAAAAAGTTTCTCGTCGCCGTCTACTAAATGGAGGTTTGGCAGTGGCAAGCGCTCTAGCAGTTGCCAGTTTAGACCGCCGTCCAGGCTCTGGGGCTGTAATGGCGACCACCTCTGGAGTGCTGGTCGTCGGTGCCGGAATTGCCGGGTTGACTGCGGCTTATCGTCTCACCCAGGCGGGAGTGCCTGTCAATATCATTGAGGCAAGAAACCATATAGGTGGACGGATTCAGAGCCTGTCCAATACCGCAGGCACTTCCATCACAGTAGAACTGGGGGGAGAATTTATTGACTCAAACCATACGACCCTGCTCAAGCTAGTCAATGAATTGGAACTGCAGACGGGTGATCTCCTGGCGAGCGAAGCTAGTTTGGTAGCGAACATCTGGTACTTTGAAGGGCGCAGCGTTCCCCTCGCTGAAATTGTAACTGCTTTTAAGCCTTTAGCTCAGCAGATCGACAAGGACTTAGCAAGCACTGGCAAGAGCGTAAACTACAAGTCGTATAATCAGGCAGCAAAGAAGCTAGATAATACCTCGATCGCCGATTATCTGAACCGCTACTGTAAAAACTCAGTGCTGCGCCAGTTAATCCGGGTGGCTTATGTAGCTGAGTATGGTCGAGAAGCCGAGGAGCAATCTTGTCTGAACCTGCTGTTGCTGATTGGCACAGGCACTACTGTAGATACCTTCAGTATTTATGGGGTTAGCGATCAGCGCTACCAGGTTATTGGCGGCAATCAGCAGGTGCCACAACGACTAGCAGAGCGACTGGCAGACTTTATTGAAACCGGAACTGTGCTGGAAGCCCTCCGCAGTCTGCCTGATGGTCGTTATCGGGTGAGCCTGCGCGCTGACAACAGAACCTTTGACCGCACCTATGAGCGCATCTTGCTGACCTTACCATTTAGCACTTTGAGGAAAGTTCAGCTCGCCGTAGACCTGCCTCCTGTGAAACGACGCGCGATCGAGCAATTAGGCTACGGCACAAACGCCAAACTAATCACGGCCTACCGCGATCGGATTTGGCGCACTCGCTATAAGTCAGCAGCCTCAGTTTATACTGACTTGGGGTTTCAGAATACCTGGGAAAGCACTGCTTTCGCTCCAGGCACGAGTGGTTTGATTACAGACTTTGCAGGCGGTCGCCAGGGTCTGTCACTGGGGGAAAGCACTCCTGAAGCTCAAGCCCAGATTCTGCTACCGCAATTGAACAAAGTTTTTCCTGGCATTAGCGCCCTGCGCCAAGGACCAGCAATCCGGGCTTACTGGCCTGGAGAACTTTACACACGGGGTTCCTATTCTTGTTGGTTAGTAGGGCAATATACGACCATCGCTGGGTCGGAAGGAGAGCCGGTGGGCAATCTGTTTTTTGCAGGCGAACACTGCTCTCGGACAGCTTCGGGTTACATGGAGGGTGGCTGTGAAACGGGTGAAGCTGCAGCCCAGGAAATTTTGCAAGCTCTAAATCTTAAATCGCCCATACTCTTGCCTCGATCCAAAGCGTCGCCAACCTGATAACCTTATGAGTGCTGAACTTGTCTCGTCGTGGGTATGACCTTGTGCATCAAATCAATTCAGCTTCTTCAAAAATCTGCTTGGTTGTCAGTCTCAATCCAGCAAGCAGCGGATCTACGATTGGTCCATCGTCTGTATAAAAAGTTACTTCCCCGTCTGGAAAAAAGACCCTGATGCTCATGGTTTCAGGATCAACAACCCAAACCCGCAATACCCCAGCAGCAAAGTAGTATGAAGCCTTTTCTTTAAACTCGTTCAAAGTCTGCCCTGGGGAGATAATTTCAATCGCCAGATCACAAGGTACTGGGCAAGCCTCATTGCGTCGCCAACTTCTAGGCAGGCGTTGATAGGAGATGTAGGTGAGGTCAGGCGTAGGAACCCAGTCAACTCCGTTACGTCGCAAAGCTACCGCCCATTCTGGTTTTATTCTACCCTTGTCTTTGCACCATGCACGAATGAGCACCAGCAGGGTCTCTTGTAGACTCGAATGAAAATATTTTGGTGACACTTTGGGTATAGCTTGCCCATTCACTAGTTCGGATGCCGTTTCCCCTTCCGGCAAGGCCCAGAATTGTTCTAAAGTGAGTTTTGTTTCTGTGTTGGCCATCTGCAATCTATCAAGCAGGTCTTTTTTTACTTTATCGGCGATCGCGCTCCAGGTGTCCTGATTCCCAATTTGGATGAAATTTCTGACCAAGCACAAATTGCCCTCCTGGTTGCCTCAGCTGAAGTCCCAAGTCTGGATTCTGGCGCTGGGTCGATTATTATCCGAAACTGGCACTGGGTTTACTCTGTTTTACGCCCCCATCTTTTTTGTCAACCAAGTCGGATTATCAGCAACATCTGTTGGTATTGCCTTGGGCAGTGCCTCGATTTCTGGAGTGCTAGGTCGCATCCTGGGGGGTTCCTTTTCCGACTCACGGTTCTGGGGACGCCGCCGCACTCTGTTACTTTCAGCAGCTGTTTCGGCAATTGCTTCGCTGGTGTTGGCTAGCACCGGCAATTTTGCCACTTTGGTTGTTGGTAACTTGATTGCGGGCTTGGGTCAGGGTTTATACTGGCCTGCAACGGAAGCACTGGTAGCAGATTTGACACCGGCTCAGCATCGCCGAGAAGCTTACGCCATAACCAGACTGGCAGATAATATTGGTTTGGGGGTGGGGATTATTGTTGGCGGCGTGTTGATTGGGACAACTGGTGCTTATCGATCGCTATTTGTGATTGATGCGATTTCGTTTGTGGTGTTCTTTGCAGTGATCTACTTGGCGATCGCAGAAACATATCGACCAGTAGAAAAGCGCCGTGGTACATCTTTACAAAACAGCTGGGCAACAGCACTGCGCGATCGTCGTCTCCTGGTCTACGTCCTTGTTAATATCATCTTCACTACTTATACCTCTGTGCTGCAAAGCACTCTACCTCTCTACTTCAAAAACTTTGTCTGTGCCGGAGACTCTGGGAAAGGATTTGCCGAAACAACCATTAGTGCGCTTTTCAGTTGGAATCTGATTGTAGCCATCCTTTGCCAGCTGCCAATTGCCCGTGCCTTGAAGCGCTTCAGTCACCCTCAAGCACTCACCATTTCCGCCCTGCTGTGGGCAGTCGGATTTAGCCTGATCTGGGTGACTGGCGTTGCCTCAGTTAACGGTCTGGGCTGGGCAATTTTTGCTTTGGGAGTGTTAGCGATCGCTACCGTCTCCTACACACCCTCTGCCGCCTCTCTGGTTACAGATTTAGCCCCCGAATCCCAACGTGGGGTTTATTTTTCCATCAATTCCCTTTGCTGGGCAGTGGGCTATTTCATTGGACCCCCTCTGGGCGGCTGGGCTTTGGATCAGTCGCGAGTAGTGGCAGATAGTTTTTGGCTGGGCTTGTGTTTGAGTGTGGTGATCACGATTGCGATTTTGCAATACCTTAACCAGATGCTGTCAAATCAAAATTAAACGCTGATGAACGCTGATGAACGCTGATGAGGTTTATTTCACTACCTGCACGTAAGTGCTTGCAGTACCTCGACTCCTGCTAGCTGTAAGTGCTTACTTGATAGTGCAAGTGCTTGCTTTAATTATGCATATAATAGGATTTGAGCCGGTAGTAGGTACAGATTCTGCTGAATTATGCAAGTAAGTGGTTACAAAAAAAATATGGACGATGCAGTTCAAAGGACTACACAAACTCGCATGCGGTTGCTGAGAGCGGCGACCGAGGTGTTTGCGACAGCAGGTATAGTTGGAGCCACAACTCGTGAGATTGCTCGTGTCGCTGGGGTAAACGAGGTAACACTGTTTCGCCATTTCCAGAGCAAAGAGCAACTACTAGCTGCTGTGATCCAGCAAGTTACCGCTTTGCAAGTGGAAGCCCTAGCCCATCAGGAGGAGTGGACTCAGAACTTGCATATCGACCTCATGCATTATGCAAACCTGTTTAACAGCATGCTGGAAAAGCATGAAGCCCTGATTAGGACATTTATTGGGGAAGCGAAGCGGCATCCTGACGCTGCCCGTAAGTTGCTGCATGAAGCCTCACTCGTGCAGCGCGAAAAGTTGATTGACTACCTCCGTCGCGGTCAAAAAAGCGGTACAGTTCGCCCAGAGTTAGATCTTAGACCAGCGGTGGATATGTTCACGGCTATGCTGCTCTCTGGCATGCTGCGTCGGACTGCTACCCCAACCACAGTGGACTACAGTCGCGACTATTATATCAAGAGTTGTGTTGAGCTGTTCGTGCGCAGTATTAGCGCTTTTGAAGTGGGCGATCGCATTAACGGCTTCGTTGGGAGCCAGTCTTGAATTCATTGACACCAGCATTGTCTTATTCTGACTATGATTCCTAATACTGTGAGGTTTGAAGCGAAATACCAACTCCTTGGCATAGCACTTTTGCTATCGGTTCTGGCAACTGCTTGTAGCAAGGCAGAAGACTCTGCAAAAGCCAGCGCTCCTCCTCCGACTCCTGTGCAGTTGCGGACTCTAGAGACGAAAACCCTTCAGAATAGCACTGAGTTCGTTGGGACGCTGGAAGCCGGGCAAACCGTTGAGCTAAAACCCCAAACGGACGGACAAATTGGGCAAATTCTCGTCAGACCTGGAGATCAGGTGAAGCAGGGACAGCAACTTTTCATCCTCAACCCCGATCAAACGAAGCCACAGCTCAACAGTGCCCAAGCCAATGTCAATTCATATCTGGCAGCCCGCAATACCGCCGTTCAGCAACTCCGGGTTGCTAGGTCGCAGTTGGCTTCGGCGCAATCCCAATACGAGTTGGCAAGGCTCAACAACCAGCGAAATCAATACCTTGTTGGTCAAGGGGCGGTCGCGCAGTCTCAAGCGGATCAAACTGCAACTACGCTGAGAGTGCAAGCCGATGCCGTCAGAACGGCGCAAGCTCAAATCAATTCTGCTAAAGCGGCGCTCAATCAAGCAGAGGCGAATGTCCGCAAAGCCCAGGCAGATGCGGCTACAGCTAGGGTAAATTTTAACTTTAAACAGGTGAATGCCCCGATTTCAGGCGCGGTTGGTAACTTCACCCTTAAGGTGGGGGATTATGTCACCACAGGACAAACCCTAACCACCATCAACAAAAATGATTTTTTTGATCTCCAGATTCCGATTCCACTCACTAACTCTCTTGCACTGCGAACCGGGTTAGTGGTACAGCTACTCGATCCCAATACGGGGAATCAATTGGGTTCAGGGAATATATACTTCGTTTCTTCTCAGACAAATGCGACGAATCAAACCATCTTGACTAGGGCACGCTTCTCTAATGCCGGGGGGAAACTGCGGAACGCTCAGTATGTCAAGGCGCGGGTGATTTGGCAAACCAAGCCGGGCATCTTGATCCCCACAGAAGCTGTGACGATGATCGGCGGACAAGGCTTCGTCTTTGTCGCTGCGGATAAAACGGAGAATGGCAAAAACCAACCCATAGTTCACCAGGTTCCTGTAACGCTGGGCAATATTCAGGGACAGAACTACCAAGTCCTGCATGGGCTAAAGCCGGGTGACAATGTTGTCGTTTCCCAGACGACTAAGCTCAAAGATGGTACACCCATTACTCCCCAGGCAGAAAACACTTCTGGCTCCCTACAATCTTAGGAGGTAGACCACTTGATCTTGTCCATTGCTAATACGTTCATTAAGCGACCCGTCTTAACCACGGTCTGCTCCATTGTTATCCTGTTGCTTGGGGGAGTCTGTCTGCCGCTGTTGCCGATCGAGTATGTACCCCAAATTGCGCCTATTCAGGTGCAGGTTTCTGCTAGCTACGTCGGGGCTGACCCTCAAACCATCGAGACCACTGTTACCACGCCGATTGAGCGGAAGTTGACCGGCACCCCTGATATGCAGTACATGACCTCAAACACTGTTGTGGGCAATAGCAGTATCTCAGCTTTCTTTGGGGTGGATACCAACAAATATATAGACCAGGTGAACATTCAGAATAACCTGCAACAGGCGCTCCCCCTGCTCCCTTCCTCTGTTCAACAGCTGGGGGTAACGGTCAAAACTGCCTCGACCAGTATTCTGCTCGTCTACGGATTCTACTCCCCGGATAATACGTATGATGCAACGTTTATCAGTAACTATGTAGATTTGTACGTTAACGATGAAATTGCCAGGGTGCCGGGGGTTGGACAGGTCAACATTTTCGGGCAACATCAGTATGCAATGCGGTTCTGGTTAGACCCCAATGCCCTTGCCAGTCGGGGCATCACCGTTCCAGATGTGGTCAGTGCCGTGCAATCCCAAAACGTTGTGGTGGGTGGTGGGGCGATCGGATCGGAACCTGCTCCCAAAGGTCAACGCTATCAAATTCCGCTGAAGCTGCAAGGTCAATTCAGAAATGTGTCGGAAGCGGAAAACATCGTGGTCAAGGTGGGCAACAATGGCAGCCTGATCAAGCTCAAAGATGTGGGGCGGGCGGAACTGGGATCACAAATCTATACTAGCGCCGCCAAAATCAATGGCAAGCCAGGGGTTGCCTTGAGCGTCTATCAGTTTCCCGGCAGCAATGCGCTTGATGTAGCTTCACAAGTCCAAGCTAAGATGCAGGAGTTGGAGCAGAGTTTTCCACCGGGAATCAAAACGGAACCCGTGTATGACACCGTGAGCTTTATTGAAGAGTCGAATAAAGAAGTCATTATCACGCTGCTCGAAGCCGTTGTTCTGGTGATTGTGGTGATTTTCGTGTTCCTCCAGGACTGGCGTGCCACCATTATTCCCGCCATTGCCATTCCGGTGTCGCTGATAGGTTCGCTCATCTTTGCCAAAGTGCTGGGATTTTCTATTAACAGCCTCACGATGTTTGGTCTGGTATTGGCGACGGGTCTGGTGGTGGATGATGCGATCCTGGTGGTGGAAGCGATCGCTGCCAAGATCCAGAATGAGGGAATGTCGGCGCGCCAAGCTAGCGTTGAGGCAATGAACGAACTCACTGGTGCCTTGATCTCCACCTCTCTAGTTCTGATGGCGGTGTTTGTTCCAGTCTCATTTTTCCCCGGAGCCACCGGATTACTGTATAAGCAATTTGCCTTGATCATTGCTTTTTCCATTGCCGTCTCCACCTTTAATGCCCTCAGCTTTAGCCCCAGTATGGCTGCCATTCTGTTGCGTCCCCCCAGTGAAGCGCGTGGTCCGTTGGGCTGGTTTTTTAGCAAATTTAACCAAGGATTTGGCTGGGTGCGGAGCCGTTACCAAGCCATTGTCGAATTCCTGATTCGGATTCGCTATGTGGTCATCGGGGTATTTGTGGTCGGACTGATCGCCACGGTCTGGATATTTCGGGCGGTGCCGTCGGGGTTTGTTCCGAGTGAAGATCAAGGCTCAATTCTGGGATTAGTCCAGGGGCCGGATATTGCGTCTCTTCAGTACACAGAAAATATTCTTGACCAGGTGCAGCAGTCGCTCCACGGGGTACCTGAGATTCAGTCCACGGCAACGATCGCTGGTTCCGGGTTTAACGGAAACACCGCCAATCAGGGAATCTTCTTTGCCCATCTCAAACCCTGGAGTGAGCGAACCAAAGCGACTCAGGAGGTGAGTTCGATTCTGAAACGCCTGAATGGAGAGTTTAAGAAGATTACGGGTGCGACCGTAGCGGGGTCTAGCCCACCGCCGATTCCGGGATTCAGCCCTTTAGGGGGTGTGAATATGCAGATTGAGGATACTACCAACGGTCGCTACAGCTTTCAGGAATTTGCCGCAAGTGCGACTGAGGTGCTTAGACAGGCAAATCAGACCGGAATCTTTGCGCCTCCCGGAGCTTATACCCAATTCACCGCCAACACGCCGCAGTATGAGATTGACATCAACCGGGATCAACTCAATGCTCTCAATGTTGACTTTCAAAGCACGTTGACCACTTTAAGCACCAGCATCGGTTCGTCCTACGTGACTCAGTTTGTTTTAGGGCAGCGCTATTACCAGGTTTATGTCCAGTTAGCTGGGGAGTATCGCAGTAAGCCAGAGGATATCAAGCAGATCTATGTGCGCTCCAGAGACGGCAATATGGTGTCACTGGATCAGGTTGTCACGATCAAACCCTACACGGGACCTGCGGTGATTTCCCACTTCAACGAGTACCGCTCAATTCTGATTCAGGGAAGCCAGGCATCGGCTTACAGTAGTGGACAGGCGCTCGACGCAATCAGCAAGGCATTTAAGGAAGCCAATCTGACGGGAATCAAATTTGACTGGGCAGATTTGTCCAGAGAGGAGGTAGCAGCAGGCAGTCTGGGTGCATTAATCTTCCTGTTCGCCATCATCATGGTGTTTCTGGTGTTGTCCGCCCAGTACGAGAGCTACATTGACCCGCTGATTATTCTGCTGACGGTGCCGCTGGCAATCTTGGGGGCGCTGGGTGCCATCTCGCTGCGGCGCTTTTTCGATCCCCTGCTGTCAAACGATGTTTATTGCAACATTGCGCTGGTGATGCTGATTGGACTTGCTAGCAAGAACGCCATCCTGATCGTGGAGTTTGCGAATCAGGCGTTAGAAAAAGGTATGAGCATTACCAAGGCAGCGGTGACTGCCGCACAAGAACGGTTCCGTCCGATCTTGATGACATCGTTTGCTGCACTCGTCGGATTCTTTCCGCTGGTGATTGCGAGTGGAGCCGGGGCGAATTCGCGTCACTCTCTGGGAACAGCGGTTTTCGGGGGTCTGCTGGTGTCAACGTTTTTGAGTCTACTGGTTGTGCCCGTGCTCTATGTCGTGATCAAAAATCTGGAAGGCAGTTTCTTGCCCAACAGAAAGGATCCGAAGGAACCCCCCTCCCCGCCCTCATCATCGCCTGAATCAGAGAGAGCAATGTACCCTGATGGCGCGGTTAAGCGGGAGCCACAGGAAACGACCCAAAAATTTCAGGGTGAGTCTTCTACTTGAGTGGGGCTACCGGCGACGCTCTTGCAACTTGCGATAGACCTGTTTCAAATCAACACGATGGTGAGCTAGGGCAACCAGGGTGTGGTAGAGCAAGTCAGCAACCTCACCCGCGATCGCATCCGGCTGATCATCCTTACAAGCCATCACCACTTCAACTGTTTCCTCGCCCAGCTTTTTCAAAATCTTGTTATCACCAGCGTCAAATAGCTGGCAAGTATAGGAACCTGCCGCTGGGTTGTCACGGCGATCGCAGATCACAGCAAACAGCTCAGACAACGTATCTGCTGGCGGCGGTGCAATTTCTCCATCCACTTGATGAAAACAACTGCGTTCACCAGTGTGGCAAGCAATATCTCCCACCTGCTCCACACCAATCAGCAGCGCATCACTATCACAGTCATAGCGCAGCGATCGCACCTGCTGGATATGACCAGAAGTGGCTCCTTTATGCCACAGAGCCGCACGGGAACGGCTCCAAAACCAGGTTTCTCCAGTATCCAAAGTTTTTGAAAGCGATTCCCGGTTCATCCACGCCAGCATCAAAACGGTGCCATCCAAATAATCCTGCACAATCGCGGGCACCAGTCCCCGATCATCGTAGCGAATTTGCGATAACGGGATCGCTTTGTGTAATGAATTAAGTTCAGAAGCAGACATAGCGGCGGATGTCCCAGGCAATGACTCATGCGTCCAAGATACCATTAGCAAAAGGCACTTTTGCTCTATTGTTCTCGTTAGGGCTTTGTTGTAGGGTGTAGGGTTTAGGGGAGCCAGCAGCATTTGAGCGAGTCGGCTGCTTAAAAATTCAGAATTTATCCAGTCACCACACCCCACACCCAGTCAAAACCTGCTCCCCCAATCGTTAGATGCGCCTTAAGCCAGGGCACTCAGATGCCTGGCAGACTCCATTCTCACGGCACTTGCGGCTACTTTGTGAGCCTTCGCCGTTTCTCCATACCAATGAATCGCACAGTTATAAGCTGCGCGGTACAGCTCCTGAGCGGGCTCAGATAGGCGAGCGCGAATTTCTAAAGGTAGATCTTGATTTGTTTTATATAACATAATTTCATCTTTCCTGGGTCTAATAATTGACTAACATAGAAGTTCTTGCACCAGGTTTACCCCTATCTACAGATAGACTTTTAAACATCTAACTCAGGAGAGAACGTTGGTTAACACCAAGATTAAAACAACCAAATCAGAAGAAATCTTCGCTGCTGCCCAGAACCTGATGCCCGGAGGGGTGAGTTCCCCAGTCCGCGCCTTCAAATCCGTGGGAGGACAACCCATCGTTTTTGACCGGGTTAAAGGCGCATACATTTGGGATGTCGATGGCAACGAGTACATCGACTATGTCGGCACTTGGGGACCAGCCATCTGCGGTCATGCCCATCCAGAAGTCATCGCTGCGCTGCACGAAGCCTTGGAACAAGGCACCAGCTTCGGTGCGCCCTCAGTGCTGGAAAACGTACTAGCCCAAATGGTGATTGATGCTGTTCCCAGCATTGAAATGGTACGATTTGTTAACTCCGGCACTGAAGCTTGTATGTCGGTTCTGCGCCTAATGCGAGCTTTCACCGGGCGTGACAAAATCATCAAATTTGAAGGCTGCTACCACGGTCACGCCGATATGTTCTTGGTTAAGGCAGGCTCTGGTGTTGCCACACTAGGTTTACCTGACTCGCCTGGAGTCCCCAAATCCACCACTAGCAACACCTTAACCGCCCCCTTCAATGACCTGGAAGCAGTCAAAGCCCTGTTTGATCAAAACCCAGATGAGATTGCTGGTGTGATTTTGGAGCCGGTGGTGGGGAATGCTGGGTTTATTGTCCCCGATGCTGGGTTCCTGGAAGGGTTACGGGAACTGACTCAGGAGCATGGGGCAATCCTTGTATTTGACGAAGTAATGACTGGGTTCCGAATTGCCTACGGTGGCGCTCAGCAAAAGTTTGGCATTACCCCTGACCTAACGACACTGGGCAAGATCATCGGCGGTGGCTTGCCAGTGGGAGCCTATGGTGGGCGGCGCGACATTATGTCAATGGTGGCACCCTCTGGGCCAATGTATCAAGCTGGGACACTCTCTGGTAATCCCCTTGCCATGACTGCCGGTATTAAGACGCTGGAATTGCTGCAAAAACCCGGCACTTATGAGTATCTCGATCGCATTACTAAGAAGCTGGCGGATGGGTTACTGCAAATTGCCAAGGACACTGGTCACGCGGCTTGCGGTGGTCAAATCAGCGGTATGTTTGGCTTGTTCTTCACCGAAGGACCAGTCTATAGCTACGAGGATGCCAAAAAGTCAGACTTAGCGAAGTTCAGCCGGTTCCATCGCGGCATGTTAGAGCGCGGTATCTACCTGGCTCCATCTCAGTTTGAGGCTGGGTTTACCTCGGTGGCTCATACAGAGTCGGATATTGAGCAGACCTTAGCTGCTGCGCAGGATGTGATGTCTAGCATGTAACGAAAATAACGGTGCGCAAGAATAAGCGGGTGTAGGGTGTGGGGTGTGGGGTGTAGGGGGAAATCACACACCCGTCACCTGCAACCCGCGCTTTACTGCGCTTGAGTGTAGCCCACTATATTGAGACAGCGATTGGGGGCTGGCAGCGTCCGTCGCTATATGTAGACATCGAATTTTCACTTAACCCTAGTCCTAACGATAGTTAGTAAATTGAAGAGCTAGAGGCCAGTCTTCTTGCTTGAGGCGTTGGATGACGGTTTGGAGGTCGTCTTTGGTTTTACTGGAAACCCGCACAGCGTCTCCCTGAATCGAGGCTTGCACCTTTTTGATTTCGTCCCGAATCAACTTGGTGATCTGCTTGGCGATTTCCTGACTAATGCCTTTTTTCAGCTTGATTTCTTGACGGACGCGGTTGCCGCTGGCTGAGTCAACTTTGCCGTAGTCAAAGATTTTCAGCGAGAGGTTGCGCTTTGCAGCTTTCTGCTGTAGAATATCGTGGATTGAATTTAAGCTGAACTCGCTGTCGGTGTTAATAGTGATATTTTCCTCACCTAAGTCCACTGTGGTCTTAGTATCTTTGAGGTCGTAGCGGCTTTTAATTTCCCGAACGGTTTGGTCAATTGCGTTTACCAATTCTTGGTGGTCGAAGTCGCTAACAATGTCGAAGGAATAGGTGGAAGCCATAAACAGTTGTTATTGTTAGTTATTAGTTATTTGAGTGGTTGGATTAATTAAAATGTAGCAGCTCCAGGGGAGCCACTACTTTGGAGGCATCAGCCCAAATCTTGCTCAGTAAGATTAAGGTGCCAGATGTTTGGGCTGCCTGATTCCCGGATTCCTGAGTCAACTAATCAAAGTAGAAGAGCGTTACCACCTTCCTTTGGTCCTCTGCCTCCTGGCAAGTTTTCAGTAGGGTGCGGCTGTCGTGAAACGCAAAGCAGATGAGCTGCTGGCAGCGAGAGACAATCTCTTGATTACAGAGAGCGCTGGCTTCTGCAAGGGACATCTGATCATTACCGGCGTTTTCTACCAAATGCATTACCTGTTCTAGTTGCTGGCGCGATTCTTGTGGTTGGCGCTCCAAACTCTGGGGCAGAATCACCGTCAACAGGTTGGGGTCAGCTCGCATCGCACCCCGGATGGCAGCTGAATTGGTGCCAGTGGCGCCAGAGGTGATGAGACGATTGCCGGATAAAACCAGAGCATAGCTCATCATTTCAATAAGATGCTGATGAGTCAGGGGAACATGACGCGATCCGAGTAGAGCAATTCGTTTGGCACCGGTTTGCTGGATCGTCGCCAGTTCTTGCGCTAATGTATCGAGCTTGGGTAGATCTATTGATTGACTCTGATTGATCAAAGACGGAATCAGATTAAACAACGTCGCTATTTTAACAAACAGAGCGTCCGCATTACTCAAAGCAAATAACTACGGCAACGCCACTACTGGAGTTAAGCCCAGCTCGGACAACAAGCGGTCAACGTCAAAGTGCGCCTGCATCAGATCGCGAATGCACTGCACTTTAATCGGTTCTTTGAGCCGCACTTGACCAAAGGTGCGGTTAACAATTTCCACGGTTGTGAGAGTATCGAGGTCAACCGACAAAATCGGAATTTCTAGCTCTTCAGCGCGGCTAAGGATGAAGGCGGGAGGGGGCAGTTGTCCAGTCAGGATCAAGCATTGGGTCGAAGTTTCCAGGGCTGCCAACTGGATTTCCACGCGATCGCCCCCCGTTACCACCGCCATATTCTGCCGCTTGCGGAAATACTTCAGCGCCGCGTTGACATTCATTGCCCCAATCGCCAGGCTTTCCACCATCAGATCCAGCCGATCCGAGTGGCAGAGAACTTGTGCCTGCAGCTGGTGTACTAGTTCTTCGACGCTGACGCTCCGTAGGAGTTTATTTTCCGGTATCGTCCCCAGCACGGGAATGCCCTGCCGCTCCAAAAACGGGCGCATAGCAGTTTCAATGGCGTCTTTCTGGTCGGCGGTAACATCATTGAGCAAAACACCAATCAAGCGATCGCCCAGACGCTGCTTAGCAGACAACAGCGCTTCAACCGAGAGCACCGATTTGTAGCGGGTTACTAAAAGAACAACAGCATCCAACCCCTCAGCCAGCTCCAGCAAGGAAAAGTTAAACAAATAGCCCTCTGACAAAGTAGCGGGGCCTTCCAACAACACCAAATCTCCTCCTGGTATTTGGAGATATTGCTCTATTCGCTGGCGGTAATCGGTCTGGTCTTCACCGCGTAAGCGTCTTTGGATGGTTGCTTCATCCATAGCCAGGAGGGTTGGGAGTAGCCGGTTCTCTGGCAGTTTGAGATTTTGCGCTACGAACTGGACATCCGCCTCCACGATCGCCGCCTGGGATTCATCCAAACAATTCCCCAGCGGTTTCCCGTAGGCAATATCAAGTCCTTTTTGTTGAAGCTGATGAGACAAACCCAGTACCGTCGCGGACTTACCACTGTAGGCCTCGATTGATCCAATCAGCAAATACTTAGCGGGTTTTGGCACGCGCTCACTCCAAATATCGAAATCGGCTTCTCTATTATTTTAAGTCGAAGCCACAGCTGGATTTGACTCACTCATCTCTACCTAGCAGTTTTCGGTAAAACGCTTGGGAAAAATCGGTGGTGCGATCGCGCTTATAATTCAGCAGGACTTCAGTGATAAAATCCACCAACTCCGAACTTGCCATCATGACTTCGTAACTTAGTTCCGCATTGCCATCAAACTGTATCCGGCAACGCGTCAGGTCTGCAGGCAGGGTTGAGACATGCCAGGTGGCAACAAACGGAATACTATCGCTGCCCTCAATCTGGCGCTGTCCTTCCACAAACCCTTGTTGATAGAGGCTGATAGCTAGGGGTAGAACGCTGCGCTTGTTGTTGTTGCCCTGGAAGTAGGGCATATAGACAATCACATTTTGCTTGTCGGCAGGCTGCAGTTGCTGGATAGACATACTCTGATATTCCTCAATTTCCGCTCGATAGAACCTTGACTGGGATTCGGCTTGCTGCCAATAGTATTCCCAAAAACTGAACGAAACTCCCTCTACGGATTAGCGAAGCTCCTTGACGAGCACTCTTTCTCGGCTGAAGATGACATAGGAAAACTTAAGTGCTCCAACACTATGGCCCCACTGGTTGCAAATTATTACTTGACTTACCGCTGTAATGCTCGATGTCATTTTTGTAACATCTGGGCATTAGAACCGCCGAATGAAGCGGATTTTGAGACGATTCAGCATAATTTGAAGGATTTAAAACGCCTGGGTGTCAAGTATGTGGACTTCACGGGTGGTGAACCGCTGTTGCGGACTGATGTAGGTCAGATTTATGCCGAGGCGAAAAAGCTGGGTTTTTATACCAGCATGACGACGAACACGATTCTTTATCCGAAACGGGCGAAGGAAATTCACGGTTTGGTGGACTTTCTGAATTTTTCGCTGGATGGCGCGGATGCGGAGACTCACGATCAGTCGCGGGGGGTGCAGATTTTTGAGACGTTGATAGAGTCGGTAGCGATCGCCAAGTCTCTGGGTGAATACCCTGTACTGAATCACACGGTTACTGCCCAAAACTACGATCGCATTGACGAATTGGGAGAACTCGCCCAAAAGCTGGGCGTCCGGGTTTGGCTTAACCCCGCCTTCACCGCCCACAACAACTACAACTCCAAGAAAAATCCCACACCCGATATAGTGTGCGCGATTCAAGCCAGCGCCAAAAAGTATAAATATGTCGGATACAATAAGGCAGCACTGGCTTTTATTGAAGCTGGGGGTAATGACACCAAAAATCCCCGCTGTAAGGCGGTGGAAGCCGTGATTGCCATCTCTCCCGATGACAAGCTCCTCCTACCCTGCTACCACTTTGCCCAAACTGGAGTTCCCATTAACGGGCAACTCTACGACCTCTATCGCCAGTCGGAAGAGGTGGAAAAGTACCGTCAATCTCAGGGTAAGCTGTCTGTTTGTGAAGGTTGCACAGTCTGGTGTTACCTGATTCCCAGCTTCTTTATGGGTGTAGACAAATACTGGTGGTTGAATCAAGTAACTTATGCCAGCGAATTCCTGGCCCGAAAACGATTCTTACAACGAGCTTGATGCGATTGGCTCCCTGTTATCTGACCTATCAGATCCACAGGAGTCAGTGGTAGAGACGTTGCCTGCATCGTCTTTACATTCATGCTATGAGGGTCGTAGACGCAAAGCGGCGGTCGTTTTAACCATGGTCTGGAGTGGCACGATCGCCCTCCATTTAGTTTCCTGGGGGTCTTGGTTGGTAATGGGTCTGACCACCATGGCTGGGATTCATGCCCTGCGCGTGGTGTTCGCTCGACCCCGCCGCGAACCAGAACCAATGTCGGATGATAAAATGGCGGATTTTCCGCTCGTCTCCCTGCTAGTAGCGGCGAAAAATGAGGAAGCGGTGATTGCCAACTTGCTCAGTCAGCTATGTAGCCTAGACTACCCGGATGAGAAGTATGAAGTCTGGGTAGTTGACGATAACAGCACCGACCAAACGCCGGTGTTGTTGGAACATCTGGGGCGGAAATACGAAAATATGAAGGTGCTGCGTCGGGCGGCTGGAGCTGGTGGAGGCAAGTCTGGGGCGCTAAATCAGGTGTTGCCGCTGACACAAGGGGAAATTTTGGCGGTGTTTGATGCCGATGCCCAAGTGTCACCAGATTTGCTGCGGCGGGTGCTGCCGTTGTTTGAACGGCAAGAAGTAGGGGCGGTGCAGGTGCGAAAAGTAATCGCCAACGCCGCTCAAAATTTCTGGACTCAGTGTCAAGTGGCAGAAATGGCTCTGGATACATATTTCCAGCAGCAGCGGGTTGCCATTGGTGGGATTGGAGAACTGCGGGGGAACGGTCAGTTTGTCAGGCGAAAGGCTCTGGAGCGCTGCGGCGGGTGGAATGAGGAAACAATCACGGATGATCTGGATCTTACCCTGCGCTTACACCTAGACCAGTGGGAAATTGAGGTTCTGGGCTGCCCAGCGGTGGAAGAAGAAGGCGTGACGAGTGCGATCGCTCTGTGGCACCAGCGTAATCGTTGGGCGGAAGGGGGATATCAGCGCTATTTGGATTACTGGCGGCTGATTGTCAGTAACCGGATTGGGACGCGCAAAACTTTAGATCTGGTAATGTTTATGCTAATCCAGTACATCCTACCAACCGCTGGAGTACCGGACTTGATGATGGCTCTAGCCCGCAGCCGTCCACCCGTGCTAATGCCAGTTACCAGTCTCTCGGTGACGCTCTCGCTGATGGGGATGTTTATTGGTCTAAGGCGTGTCCGTACCAAGAAATTGGGCGTGTATACATTTTTGGTCACCATGCTCCAAACGCTGCGTGGCATTATATACATGTTCCACTGGTTAGTAGTGATGGCCAGTACAACCGCCCGAATTTCAGTGCGACCGAAGCGGCTGAAATGGATCAAAACCATGCATCAAGGCGGCAGTTAAAAGTCGCTGTCTGCAACACCTTCCGGCTCGGCATCTTGCCAATTATTTAGCGACGATGGTAGGCTGTTGGTGGTGTCAGTTGGGGGGAGGGCTGGGTCTAGATTGAGCCTGATCACCTCGCCGCTGAAAGCCTTAGCAAGTCTTTGGGCTGCGATCGCAACTTCATCTGCCTCGGAGTCAGCCGTTGTCGTAGGGGGTGATTCTGAAATGGGAGCAGGCGGTTGTGGCTGAGTTACTGCTGTGATTTCAGTCTGAGCATGTGCTTGAGGAGATGAAGTTGTCGGCAGATGGCTCTTCACCGGATCAGAAACTTGAGGGGAAGAGGCTGGAGCAGGCAATGCCTGCGGTAAGGGCGATCGCCTAGGCTCGTCATTAACACCAGCAGGCTTAGTCTGGGTAGGCGTTGCTAATTCCAGGCTCACCTTCACCTTTTTTTGTAATAGTTTCTGAAAAGCCGCTTCGATGTTAGCCAATTTGCTGTGACCTAGCTTGAGCAATGGCTGTGAATTAATACCAATCCGGGCAACAGCACCATCAAAGGCTAACAAGCGACATTGCTGGCGCAGCAGGGCTTGAGTAGCAGGCGGTTGGATCACGTCAATTACCTGTTGCCAACTTATGTCAGTAGAAGCGTCGGCAGCGGTGGGCTCAACTTTCGCATGGGCAGGAGGCGTAGCGAGTTCAGGGGTTGGAGGAGGAGCAGAAATTGGCTGTGAAGCTGGGGATGCAGTGCCTGCAGGTTCTGGCTGTGTTTTGGCGGCGGGAATCACTGGGATGTTCGGGTGAGAGGGGGGCTGCACGTTAAAGGAGCGATCGCTGCTTTTTTGTGACGCCGAAAACAATCCCAGCAGTGTCACCTCTAACCACAGGCGCGGCTGGGTGGAGTTTTTAATTTGGACTTCGCTGTCCTTGAGGTGCTTTTGCCCCGCCAAAATAGTGGGAAATTCCCAGAGCTGCGCTAACTCGCACAGGGCTTTCCAAGTTAGAGGTGTGATCGCAACCAAATCATTGCGCTTGGGTGCGGTTTTGGCAATCAGCAAATCCCGGTAGAAACCGGCGAGATTCTGGAGCACAGTTAGAGGTTCTCGCCCCCGATCCATTATTCTACGGGCGCAGTCGAGAACGGCTTCGGGGTTATTGTCGGCGATCGCCTGTAACAATGCCATCAAGTCTGGCTCGGAACAGGAACCGACCAAATCCCAGATTCGTTCTACTGTGACTTGACCGGATAATAAACTCAACTGGTCGAGAAGACTTTCGGCATCCCGCAATCCTCCCTGAGCAACTTGCGCTACTAGCTGCACCGCCGCTGGGGTGATGTTGATGTTTTCTTTAGAGGCGATCATACTCAAATGAGTCATCATTGCCTCTAGGGCTATGCGGCGAAAATCGAACCGTTGACAGCGGGAGATTATGGTTGGCAGAACCCGCTGTGGGTCAGTTGTAGCTAAGACAAATACGACGCGAGCTGGTGGTTCCTCTAACGTTTTTAGTAGGGAATTGAACGCCGCATTACTGAGCATGTGGCAGTTATGGACGCCTAGCCCGTTAGCAACAAAATTGTGGTTGTCTTTGACCTCAATATCATAAACCCTTTCCACTCCCCCGGATTTTACAGAATCAACTGTCTCTAAACTTGTACGCCATGCACTTAATTGAATACTCTCAGAGGTCTGCCAGCCATTTTCTACTAGCGCCGCATCCGCACTCACAGGAGATAAAATCGCCATCCCCCTGGTTATGTCTTGCGCTTGAACCCATCCTGTTTTAGTTCTGACTAAATGATTGGCAGTACATCTGATTTCACACTTAGTTGTCTTAATGACCAGGGTTTGTCGCTCTCCTTGGTCTAACCATCTGACAACTTTTTTAAATTCCCAGGCGCCTGTTGATTCGTTGTAGCTAAGAACCTTTTTCCCTTTAATGCTGGGATCGTCAAGGCGAATCAGACTCTCACTGGTTTGCACTAGCGAGTCACCAGTTAGGCATTCGTCTATCACGTAGACCTTGTAGCGACATTGAACAGGGGCGAACTGTGCCCTCTCTATAAGCTCTCTGATGTGATCAACGCCGGTGTTGCTGGCAGCGTCGATTTCAATCACATCCAGGGCGGAACCTTTAGCGATTCCTTGACAGACCTCACACACGCCGCAAGGTTCAGCTGTGGGCTTGTTCGCCTTCAGACAATTGAGGGACTTCGCCAGAATCCGGGCGCTGGAAGTTTTGCCGGTGCCTCTAGGACCAGTGAATAAGTAGGCAGGGGCGATTTTTTCGGTAAGGATAGCATTGGTGAGGGTGGTGGCGATCGCGTCTTGCCCTACCAAATCAGCAAAGGTCTGGGGGCGGTACTTGTGATGAAGTGGTTCGTAGCTCACGGCGGCAGTACAGGATGATCGCGGAGGTTTTTTGGCTCGTCTTCCCAGCCTAAGAGATTTTTATCTACCACGCAACGGTCGCAACTGCCAATTGATTCAAGCTTTGATACCATTAAATAGTATCATAATCCAGTTGCTTTTAATGGAAGAACGAGTTGCCCTCACAGTCCGTTTTCCTGCCGGATTACTTGCTCAGCTAAGAAAACACAAGTCACTTGATGAGTCCTTGAATGACCTGGTAATTAAGGCGCTGGAGCGAGAAGTGCGCTACCGTCAGGGATTAGCAGCTCATCACAGGATTGTCGAACGACGAGAAAAAATTAGGGAAAAGACACGAACCCAACCAAACTCCACAGAATTGATTCGCCAACTCAGGGAAGGCTCGTCACGCTATGACTAGAGCTTTGTGCCTGGATACCAGCGTTTTGATTCAATACCTCGTTCCTGAAGAGTTTCAACCCCAGGCAGAAGCTCTAGTACTAGAAGCAGTAGAAACTTCAGTCCGACTGGTTGCTCCGGCTTTTGCTTGGGCAGAAATCGGCTCTGTGCTCCGCCAAAAAATACGGGCTGGTCTACTTTCCCCTGAGGAAGCTAGTGGTTGTTTCGAGGACTTCTGCCAACTACCCATCGACTACATTGACACTGACCAAATCAGGGCAAGAGCTTGGGAAATTGCCTCACACTATCAGATGCCAACTTTGTATGATGCAGCATTCCTAGCCTGTGCGGAATCTGTCGTCGGGGACTGTCAATTCTGGACGGCTGACAAAACACTGCTGAATCAGTTAGCACAAGCTCGACCTGACTATGTTAGAGAACTAGGGGCGTAATTAATATTCTGAACCCCAAACATCCTCCAAGAAGTGATTTGTGGCATCCCCCTCTATAATTACTAGTGCTTGGACGAAGGAATGTTTTGTGGGGGAGGATGTCAATAGGCTCATATATCTCTAGGACACTCTTGAGGTGGAAAAGACGCACACCACCGCCTGTGGGCTACGTGTTGGTTGTGGCGCTCTATCTCCTGCTCTGGAGTGCGCTAGACTTTGAATCTTTGAAGTTTGAATTAGCGCCCGAAGTGCAGATCTGGTATCCGCCATTTGCTCTGGATGTAGTGCTGTTGTTGGTTTTTGGACTCTGCTATTGGCCTGCGCTATGGCTTAATACGTTTGTGCATACTTTTGTTACCAAACGCTACCTACCTTTGGGCACGTTCCTGATTTTCGACTTCGTCACGACCTTTGGCTATGTCGCAGCCTGCGCCCTGCTATTGTTCAAGCTGCGAATTAATCCTCGCCTGCGGGAGTTACGCGACGTAACTTGGTTTCTCGTCGTCGCCCTCGCTGCCCCTTTGCTGCTCGCGCAGCTGCAAGCCGTCAACTTCGCAGCTGCGGGGATTGTCTCTTGGTCTGATTGGCCACTCCTTACCCTGTGGTACTGGGCTGGAAATTCTACCGGCATTGGGATGCTAGCGCCGTTTCTCTTAATTTTGCTGCGTAAACTCCCTTGGCTATGGGCGTATAGGGAACCACGAACACACCGATCACATGAGGGCGATCAAGAGCTACGTTGGTCGTCGCGTCGCGGCTTATTGGTGTTGCTGGGAGAGATCATTGTGTTGAGTTTAGGGATTTGGGTCGGGTTTGGTACTCCCCGTAGTTTCGGTTTGGACTACACCTATTTTGTCTTTTTGCCGCTAATTTGGGTTGCCTTGCAGCATGGACTACCCAGGACAACGGCGACGGTTTTAGGCATCAACAGTGGCGTGGCACTCTTAACAGACTCCAGTATTGGAGTAGCGAATAAGTTGGTTTTGCAGTTCGGCTTGATGGCGATGACTTTCACGGGCTTGCTCTTAGGCGCTATTTCTACTGACCGCCAGCAGAAAAAGTCAACCCTGCGACGGTTGTACCAACAGGTCCAAACCCTCAACATTGGACTAGAACGTCAAGTGGCTGAGCGCACGGCGCAGTTGCAGGTGCAAATGCAACAGCTACAGCAGCTCAACCAACTCAAAGATGATTTCTTGAGCACAGTTTCGCACGAATTGCGCACCCCGCTCACCAATATGAAAATGGCGATCCAAATGTTGCAAATTACTACTACGCCAGAGCAACAGCAGCGCTATCTGCAGATTTTGGAGAATGAGTGTGAGCGGGAAACGACATTGATTAACGAGCTGTTAGATTTGCAGCGACTCGAAGCTAGAGCAGACCCTATAGATTGGGAGACAGTGCAACTACAGCAGTGGCTGCCACCGATTGTCGAGAGCTTTCAAGGGCGCGTGCGATCGCGTCAGCAATCGCTGCTACTTGACATTGCTCCAGGTCTAAGCTCCTTTACTTCCGACCCAATCAAACTTAAATGCATAGTAACAGAGTTGCTCAACAATGCTTGCAAGTATACCCCGCCTGAAGGCATCATTACTGTCACCGTCCGTGCTCTAGCGTCCACTGAACTAAGTAACTCAACTGGAGTGGAGCTGGTCGTTTGCAACTCCGGCAATGAAATTCCGGCAGTTCAGCTGACGCGTATCTTTGAGAAGTTCTACCGCCTTGCTAATAACGACCGCTGGCAGCAAGGCGGGACTGGACTTGGATTAGCAATAGTGCAGAAAGTTGTAGAGCAACTAGGCGGACAAATCCGGGCTGAGAGTCAATCTGGGCAAATAACCTTCACAGTTAAACTCCCCAATGTTGATAATGGAGCTTCCTTGATTTAATCTTGTTTGAGCAAATTGTATTGCTCTATACCTACGTTAGATCCATAAATATATTATGCTAGAGAGAAAAATACTTTTACATATAAAGGTAAAAGTATCAAGTTTGGTTGGAGTGCATTTCCCACTCGCGGAAATTAACACCCTCAAGTTTTGTCAATCAACTAGGGAAAAGCTGTCAATTTACCCCAAGTTCGGCTTCACCGTATTGCCACCAGTTATGCAAAATTCTGGTGCCAATATTTGTGCTCAATCGACTTGTAAGACATCGGTTTAAAGACGTTCCCTACCACTAGGATAAAAGCGACCAGGTGTTGGGGTGTGACTACTACCCCTCACTCTTCACTTTTGCTAGCCTCAAGCAAGGGTTGCTACGTGGGCGATCGCGCTCCCGATTGGAAATAGACCCTTACCTATCTGGGGCAAGAGCAGCTTTTACCCACCTCAACCAAAGTCTATACATAAAACATACATAAATACATCATAAATTATACGAGGTTTACATTTTTATCTATTCCCGATTATCAGCATTTATGCAAGACTGAAATAAGTCAGATTGATTTTTTTTACCTCAAGTTAAGGTTGGTGTTTATAGAACAAAAAAAGCGCGAATACTGCAAGCTGCTAGGCACAAATATTATGTTCAGTTGCAGCAACATAAAAAGCTAAGTAGATATTATAGCAGGGCAGAAGAAACAAGATTAGTTATTTTTTTCCAAGCATCAAGCATTTTTAAGAAAATTTCTGCGCCAAAAAGCTGGATTGATCAAATCTAATTACTCAAATTATAAACAAACAACCTTCCAAAAGCTACCCCCAACAACTTTTATTTTGATGAACAAGCTGAGTTTTAACAAAAATGTATCATTTCCTGTAAACTATATCCGTTGTTAAAAAATGCTGATGGATTTTCTTGTCTAACTTAGCAGGGTTTAATTAATTATCTGCTGTCCTGCATATCTTAGTGCAAAGCTGATTGTAATACAAGTAGACAGATGAGTTTTATTCCTATGCCAAAGGTTTCCGTTATTATTCCAGCCTACAATGCAATGGCCTATCTCCCAGATAGCATGGAGAGTGTTTTGAGGCAGACTTTTACTGATTTTGAAGTTCTGCTGATTAATGATGGTAGCTTGGATCAAATTATCGAATGGGCTGATCAGATTACAGACCCGCGAGTGAAACTTATTTCGCAAACAAATCAAGGTGTATCTGAAGCACGGAACACAGGTATTGCTCATGCTCAGGGGGAATACCTGGCATTTTTAGATGCTGACGACCTCTGGGAGCCAACAAAACTAGAAAAGCAAGTACGGTGTCTGGAGAATAATTCAGCAGTAGGCTTAGTACATACCTGGGTAGTTTTAGCTGATGAGCAGGGCAAATCAACGAACAAAGTGTGTATTTCCCAGGCGGAGGGTGATGTATGGAAGCAGATAGCTGAGGAATCTCTACTTACCTGTGGGAGTACACCTATGATTCGTCGCTGTTGTTTTGAAAAAATTGGGGGATTTGATCAGAATTTACACATTGCTGAAGATTGGGATATGTGGATTCGGATCGCTTCTCGTTATTCCTTCGCAGTGGTAAAAGAACCCTTGGTTCGCTACCGACAACATTCAAACAATGCGTCAAAAAATTGCCAGACAATGTTATCAAATTTTCGCATAGTAATAGAAAAAACCTTTAAATTTGTTCGGTCAGATCTACTATATTTAAAAAAACGAGCTTATGGTCGGGCAAATCTCTACATAGCTTGGAGGTCCTGGCAAAACAGAGATTACAAGGGTGCAATGCATTTTCGTCAGCAGGCTGTTGCACACTATCCTCAACTACTTTATTCCGATAGCTATATCCACTTGAGTTTGATCATGGCAGCGACACGCTGGTTTGGCGATCAGGGTTATAGTAGAGTGCGAGCGCTGGTTCATTCCCTGCGCAATTAGCACAACCTGTTAAAGCAATGAATATAAAATTGTTTTGGCGCTTCACGACAACTGGTTACACAAACTACTCGTTGCTACCTCCATGTTGACGATAGCTTTCCTATCTTGGGGCGACCTATTCGAGGACTTTCACGACACCATTGGGGTAACACTAGAGACTTTTTGCGAGGAGTTGGCGGGCGGCTGGCGGTTTAACTACATTGAAGCTCTAAAACTAGTTGGCGTCAGGACGGTATTGTTCTTCGTTTCAGCCCGCGTTTCTGAGACGTTACGCTACACCCATGCGGCTACTGGCGCTATGGTATGCGTGCTGCCCCAGCCAAAAATCCACCGCGCCGTTCGTCACTACAGCACCCGCATAGCCTTATTTCCGGCGCTCAAAGTCGCCTTAGCCTCTTACCTGGCTACGCCACTGGGGTTGCTGGCTCGCGAGCTACGACGCGAGGGCTGCGATGCAATTTTGTGCCAGGAGTATGAGTATGCCCGCTTTGACGTTTGCGTATTGTTGGGTCAGTTGATGCGTTTGCCAGTGTTTGCTACTTTCCAAGGGGGCAGTCGTCACTATAGCCGTCTGGAAGATGCTCTGCGTCCGCTGGCAATTCGTGCTTGCACAGGTTTGATGATCGCGCCGCAAACCGAGAGCCAACGTGTAAGCGCCTGCTATGGGGTGCCGCCTGCCAAGATAGCACGTATTTTCAACCCGATGGACGTGGAGACATGGAGGGCTGGCGATCGCGCTCTTGCAAGAGTGGCGATCGGCATCCCGCTCAATGCTCGGGTGGTGGTGTGCCATGGGCGGATCGAGATAGATGTTAAGGGGCTAGACGTTCTGCTGGACGCTTGGGAGCGCATCTGCTGCGATCGCCCTGGAAAGGAGCTAAAGCTGCTGTTGGTAGGGACAGGCAGCAACGCCAACGAACTGCGTCAGCGCATCGCCACCATGCAGTTGCGGGACGTGCTGTGGGTAGATGAATATGTGCGCGATCGCACTGCGATGCAGCGATACCTCTCGGCTGCCGACGTTTACACTCTGCCGTCACGATACGAGGGTTTTCCAGTAGCGCCAATTGAGGCAATGGCTTGTGGTCTACCCGTGGTCTGTGCTGATGCTGCTGGTGTGCCTGATATTCTTGAGGGAGGCGAGGCTTCAGGTGGTCTAATAGTACCACGTGGCGACGCTTTGGCGCTGGCGTTGGCACTTGGTCGTGTACTGGACAATGAAGCTTGGGGGCGCGAATTGGGCAAGCGTGCCCGGTGCCGGGCGCAGGAGTGCTTTTCACTTGAAACGATTGGCAAGCAAATGCGTGACTTTCTTTTGAGCCAGAAGGCAATAAGCTAACATGCCACTAATATCTGTAATTATACCAGTTTACAATGGTGAAAGAACTATTTATGAGACAATTGAATCAGTCTTAAATCAAACTTTATCAGATTTTGAATTAATAGTGATTAACGATGGCTCTAAAGACTCAACCTTAGACATTATTGCAAGCATTCAAGAGCCACGTCTAAAGGTGTTCTCCTATACAAATGCTGGTGTAGCCGCTAGTCGCAACCGTGGATTTTCTCATTCTTCGGGTGATTTCATTGCCTTTTTAGACGCAGATGACCTCTGGACACCGGATAAGCTGGAGGCACAACTAAAAGCCCTGCAAGAGAATCCAACAGCGGCAGTCGCATACAGCTGGACTGACCATATCGATGAGTCTAGTCAATTTCTGAGTTCAGGTCCCCACGCTACTCTAAGTGGGGATATTTATGCCAATCTCTTGGAAGGTAATTTTTTGTCAAATGGCTCCAACGTTTTGATTCGCGCTCAGGCTTTAGCCGAAGTAGGTGGCTTTGATCAGTCACTTACTCATGCTGAAGATTGGGATATGTGGATTAGGTTGGCTGCTCGCTATCATTTTGTAGCTGTGCCGTTACCTCAGGTTTTATACCGAGTATATGCTAATTCAGCGTCTTTTAATACTGCTAAAATCGAGGCGGCGTCCTTGCAAGTCATTAAACGAGCTTATACTCAGGCTCCTAAATCACTACAGCATTTGAAAAGGCATAGTTTGGCAAATCTCTACAGGTATCTGATCTGGAGGATAGTTGAAGCTTCTCCAGGACAAAAAGGAAGTCTGGCAGCAGCCAAATATCTCTGGCATTTCGTCAGAACTGACCCCGCCCGATTCCGGCAGGTGCGATATAAGTTGTCGTTGCTGTTTAAAATTGCTACAGCGATACTACCTGCTCAAAAGGAGGTGAGCTAAGATGCCACAAATATCTGTGATTATTCCAGTTTACAATGGTGAAAAGACTATTGTCGAGACGATTGAATCAGTTTTGAACCAAACGGAGTCAGACTTTGAATTAATTTTGATTAACGATGGTTCCCAAGACTCAACCTTAGACATCGTTGCCAGCATCCAAGAGCCTCGGTTGAAGGTGTTTTCCTACCCCAATGCTGGTGTATCAGCTAGTCGTAACCGTGGGATTGCCCATGCCTGTGGCGAATTCATTTCCTTCTTAGATGCGGATGACCTCTGGACACCGGATAAACTAGAGGCACAACTAAGAGTTCTGCAAGAGAATCCACAGGCAGCAGTCGCCTACAGTTGGCTTGATTATATTGATGAGTCTGGTCAAGTTTTACGTACTGGTTGCCGGAAGACTGCAACCGGAGATGTTTATCCAGAGCTACTATTATATCAGTTTTTGGAAAATGGCTCTAACGCTTTGATTCGCGCTCAGGCTTTGAGTCAAGTCGGTGGGTTTGATGAGTCACTTACTCATGCTGAAGATTGGGATATATTGCTGAGGTTGGCTGCCCGCTATCATTTTGTAGCCGTGCCATCTGCTCAGATTTTATATCGAATGTCTGCATCCTCAGCCTCTTCTAATCTTTCTAAGATGGAAGCAGAGTCAATGAAAGTCTTGGAGCGAGCTTATAGTCAGGCTCCTGAATCCCTCCAATACCTGAAAAAGCAAAGTTTGGCTATTTTCTACAAATATGTGATCTACAAGACATTTGAAGGAATTCCAGGACGGCAGAAGGGTTTGAAAGCAGCAATCCTGCTTTGGCATTATATCACAAATGATTGCTCCCGGCTGCGGCGGGTTCGATTAAAGTTATCATTACTGTCAAAAGTGGTGGCAACGATTCTACTACCTTCTCATCAGCCTCAACTAGACTGGTGAAACTATGGATTTCACTGTGAGAACCCCCTATGGTTATGCAGATAGCGTATGTTACTACTTATGATGTCTTAGACCGCTCGACTTGGCCAAAAACTCAAGTAGGGCTTTGTGGAGCAGGTTATCATTTAGCAAAAAACCTGGAGAATCAATCTATTTTACTTGATTATCTTGGTTCTTTAAAGGAAAAATCTCCAACTCTAGCTAGTCGATTTAAGTGGCATTTATATCACAATCTGTTTAAAACAGATTACTTTCACTTTTTAGAGCCAGTAGTGCTTAGAGAGTATGCCGAGCAAATCTCTATAAAATTATTGAACTCCAAATCACATGTAGTAATGTGTCCAGAAAATGCCATACCAATTTCTGATTTGGAATGTAAGCAGCCTATTGTACTCTGGACAGATGCACCACTGGCGGCATCAATCAATTTTTACTCTTGGTTAAGTAATCTATGTAACGAGACTAAAAATAGTATATATGCCATGGAAAAGTCGGCGTTAGATAGATGCGAGTTAGTAATATTTTGGTCTGATTGGGCTGCTGAAATTGCGGTTGACACCTACGGAATTGCTCCATCTAAGGTCAAAGTAATTCCTTGTGGACCAAATATAGAGTGTAACAGAACCAACGAGGACATTAATAGCATAGTAGAATCTAAGGACACAAATACATGCAAATTATTGTTTATTGGTGTTGAATGGTTCAGAAAAGGAGGAGATACAGCGCTTGAGGTAGCTAAAGAGTTAAATAAATTAGGTTTGAATACTGAATTATTAGTAGTTGGCTGCCAACCGATCGCGAGTGAACCTCTTCCCAGTTTTGTAAAAACTCTAGGGTTTATTGATAAATATACAACGGTGGGAATAAATCAAATGAATAAATTATTGGCGGAGTGTCATTTTTTAATTTTGCCTTCTAGAGCAGAAGCCTATGGACTCGTTTTGTGCGAAGCAAATTCGTTTGGACTTCCTTGCTTGGCAACAAAGGTTGGTGGCATACCAACTATTATCAAAGACAACTTAAACGGAAAAACTTTCTCAATGAATGCCAGTATTTCAGAATACTGCACTTATATTGTTTCTCTTATGGATAACTATGAGGAATACAAAAGACTAGCTTGCTCATCATTCAACGAGTATAAATCTCGCCTAAATTGGTCAGTGGCTGGAGAAACCGCGAAACAGTTACTTACGGCTTTGGTGTAGTGGTAGAATAATATGATTAAACTGTCTAAGTTTATTGTATAAACTGACACCGTAATATTAGATATGCCACTTGTATCTGTGATTATTCCAGTTTTCAATGGTGAGAAAACTATTTCCGAGACGATTAAATCAGTCTTAGAACAAACGTTGTCAGACTTTGAATTAATCGTGATTAACGATGGTTCGCAAGACTCAACATTAGATATTCTTACAAATATCCACGATTCTCGTTTGAAGGTATTTTCCTATAAAAATGCAGGTGTATCGGCTAGTCGTAACCGTGGATTTTCCCATTCTTCTGGCGAGTTCATTGCCTTCTTGGATACAGATGACCTCTGGACAACTGATAAGCTAGAGGCACAACTAAAAGCTCTGCAAGAACATCCCCAAGCAGCAGTCGCCTACAGTTGGACTGATCATATTGATGAGTCTGGTCAGTTTTTAAGTCCAGCTTGTCACTTAACTGTAAACGGGGATGTTTATGCAAGGCTTTTGACCGGCAATTTTTTGACAAACGGCTCCAATGCTTTGATTCGCGCTCAGGCTTTGACTGAGATAGGCGGTTTTGATGAGTCCCTTGCTCATGCTGAGGATTGGGATATGTGGCTAAAGTTGGCTGCCCGCTATCACTTTGTAGCTGTGCCTTACCCTCAAATTTTGTATCGAAAATCTACTAACTCAGCTTCTTGTAATGTTTCTAAAATGGAAGCAGCATCCTTACAAGTCATTGAACGAGCTTATAGTCAGGCTGCTGACTCCCTACAGCATCTGAAAAAGGAAACTTTAGGTTTCCTCTACAAGTCTCTGATCTACAAGGCACTTGAAGGACCTCCAGGACAACGGAAAGGGCTGAAAGCGGCAAATTTGTTTTGGCGTTATATTACAAATGATTGCTCGCGCCACCGGCTGGTTCGATTTAAGTTGTCATTGCTGTCAAAAGTTATGGCAACGATGCTACTACCTTCTCATCAACCTCAGCTATACTGGTGAAATTATGGATGGCAGTTGTGTATAATTTGAAAGCTTAAACAGCTAGAAGTGAAAAATAAATATGCTTGCTCACGAAAAAAATCTGGTTGAAAACTATATCAAATCTGGTCTTGAAAAAGTTCAGGGCTGGTTAGATAAAAATGCTATATCTATTATAGAAAATGTCGATCAGGCCCAAAAGAAATTCGATATTAACGGACATATCTGTGAAATCGGTGTTCATCATGGGCGACTTTTTATTCTCTTGTATCTGCTCACAAGGCCAAGTGAAAATGCTATTGCAGTTGATATCTTTGAGCAACAGCATTTAAATATAGATCAATCTGGCCAAGGAGATTTAGAAATATTTATTAAAAATCTGGAAAATTTTGCCAAAGATAAACAGAAATTGAAAATAATAGCAGAGGATTCAACTCATATTTCATCTGATGACATCAAGAATGCTGTTGGAGGTGAAGTGCGTTTCTTTAGTATTGATGGTGGTCACACAATCGATATAACTAGGAACGATTTGAGGATAGCAAGCCAATCAATATGTGAAGGAGGCGTAATAATTTTAGACGACTATTTTAATGGGCTTTTTCCTGGAGTATCCGAAGGAACTAATCAATTTTTTATTCATGATAATGATATCGGCATAGTTCCCTTTGCTATTGGAGCTGGCAAAGTATTCTTGACTACTATTAGTTATGCAGATAAGTACATCGAATCTCTACTGGAGTGTAACCTAGCTAACGTGGGTTACAGTAGGCAGCAAGAATTTTTTGGTCATCGGGTACTCTGCTTGGACTTTAGTCACCCAAAATTGAAATCGCTGATTTGGAAAAGAATTAAAGATAAGGTTTTAGGAATATAATTTTATATTCAGGTATCACCTAAGTCGGTGTCGCCCTCCAACCCGCAGGTGGAGGAGTATCGACTGCTGCCTAATTTCTTCTTTTTCATGCCTTGACCTATCTTCGGTAGGCCCCCCCCTGAACGCATACAATGTTAGAATTCTAAAACTTGACTTCAAAGGCAATAGGTAAGATGAATAATTTGTCAACAAAAAATGTTTCTTTAACAGAACTCAAAAAAAAGACTTTGTTACGAGAATTTGAGGATGTAGCATGGGATCTAAAAAAATATTCAGTATTCCGTGAAATAATTTTAGCTAATTTGAGTGGATGGATATCATTAAAAATGACAGCGTTAATGCAGACTATAGGTTACAACCGTAGAAAAATCCGTGCCTTTGAAGGAAAGAAAATAATTTTAAATATTGGCTGCTTAAAAGTCACAAATAGCAGCTATGTCAATGGCGATTTATTTCCCAGTGTGGAGGATATATTCCAGATAATCACTGGAAAATCTAAGCTCGAATATGATTTATTTATTAATCTCACTTCTTATGATAGTAACTTATCAGGAGTTGCAGATGGGATTATATTATCTCATGTTTTAGAACATATTACTCCAGGGTTAGCAATTACAGCGCTAAAAAATTGCTTTGCTTATTTGAAGCCAAATGGATATATACGTATTAGCGTCCCTTATTTAGGAGCCTACGATCAGCCCAACATGCCAAATTGTCAAAAATTTGAAAACCGCATGTTAGCTAAAAACAAATTAATTTATGATTATGGACACCAATTTATGTACGATGCGGAGTTATTGACCGTTCTAATGGAACACGCAGGTTTCAGCGAAGTCAAACAAGTTACTTTCGAAGAAGGAATACTAGGCGAAACAGATCTTCCAGACCGCCAGCCAGAATCAATCTATTTGACAGGTATCAAATCACCTCATCTCTAGGCATAAGGTATTTTGACAAGCGAATAGTCAGAGTTGGCTAAAGTACCAAATGAACCAATTCAAACAGACATCTATTGACCATAGACTCCGTTTTACTTACTTAGACGGTCTACGTGGGCTTGCAGCTCTTTATGTGGTAATATCTCATGTTTTGTTACTACAGTGGGCTCAGCTTCCATTCTTTAACAAATTCGCGAGATATGGCATTTTTGGCGTTGTAGTTTTCATTGTACTTTCTGGCTACTGTCTGATGCTTCCGGTGGCTCGCTCTAAAAAAGGTCAGATCTCAGGAGGTTTGCTTGATTACCTTAAGCGGCGAGGGCGACGAATTCTGCCACCTTACTATGGTGCTCTTTTCTTATGTCTGCTACTAGCTGTCTTAATATTAGGAGTGCAGAAAGTTACCGGCTTGGACTGGAGTGATGTTGGCTCAGCCAACTTATTCTCTCCTAACTTCCACTTTATTGATGTGCTTTCTCATCTTTTACTAATTCACAATCTCCATTCAGCAGCACCAACAAATTTCAATTCATCATTACCAATTTATCGGATCAACGGGGCGATGTGGACTGTGGCGACAGAGTGGCATATCTACTTTGTGTTTCCTGTCCTATTGCTGCCTGTATGGCGGCGTTTTGGCTTGCTAGCGGTTGTAACTACTGCCTTTTTAGTTGGAATTGGACCTCACTATCTGCTGCATGGATTTATAGAAGCAGCCCATCCTTGGTTTCTGGGCTTATTTGCATTTGGAATGGCAGCAGCAGACATCGGATTTTCTCAAAAGCCATTTTTGATTCTGATCAGAAAGTCGTTACCATGGGGTATGCTTGCCACTATGTTTGCTTTCGTTGCTTTCTTGACTGAGTGGCCATTACTTGGGTTGGATAGATGGATTAACGAGAGTTTTGCTGGCATTGGGGCTGCTTGTCTGCTAATCTACTGCACCAACTTTTTGATTGACGGCAAGGTGCTCCCCACAGTTCTGCGCCTATTGGAAATGCCATGGGTAATTGCATTAGGATCATTATCCTACAGTCTCTATCTAGTTCACGCTCCAGTGCTGGTGCTGGTTCATCACCTCCTACTCAGACTGCAATTATCTCCCATTATGATTGCTGCGACGCTATTAGTGGTGGCTGTGCCAATGTCGGTACTAATTGCCTATTTATTTCACTTAGTCTTTGAGCGGCCATTCAGAGTTCACCGCACCTCTGGGGAGGTAAAAAAGGTTTTCGGCACATAGACTTTGGGCGCTACTCTTACTTGGTAAGATAAATGTTATTATCTGACTTAACTTAAGGAAATCATGAAAATCAAAAATTGGTTAAAAATAATCAAAAATTTCTCCTATCTCCAAGACTTTTATTGGTCTAAAAAATTGGTTGAGTTGGGGATTAGCTGGAAGGATGTTAAGCTTGACAAAACCGGAGAAATATTTGTAAAGGAATTGGCCCTAACTTTATCAAAAGATAAGTATCTTTTTCTTCAACAACGGGTGGGGTTCGATTTAGCCAAGTCCTTAATAAATGAAGCGCAGGCTAAATTTTCGATTGATAAAAATGAGGAATTAATAATTGCTCTGGGCCAACTAAAAGCAATTATACACACAGCAGAAGAACTATTTATACTTAATGAAATATTTGTAAGTGGTGTGTATAACTTCATTTGTGAGCGACCTATAATTATATGGGACGTTGGCATGAATGCTGGTTTGGCAAGTCTATATTTTGCCAACCAAGAAAATGTTTTACTTGTGGCAGGCTATGAACCACTTGAGCCAACGTATAAAAAAGCACTTAGAAATCTGGAATTAAATCCAGAGATTTCTCAAAAAATTAAAACATTTAATTATGGAGTTGGTGGACAAGATCGAAGCATTGTTGTTGAATATACTGATGAATATAAAGGAAATGTTGGAATTGATGGAATTCCTGATTTCTTGAAATATCAAGGTCAAAAATTTTCAAGCGAAGAGATTACAATCAAAAACGCTTGTGAAGTTATTAATTCAATAACATCTGAATATCCAGGAATTGATATTTTTGCAAAAATAGATTGTGAAGGCTCTGAGTATGAATTAATCAATTCTTTATATTCAGAAGGTAAATTGGGCTTGCTCAAAGCAGTAATGCTTGAATGGCATAAAAAAGGGCCTGAATATTTGGTTGAATGTTTAAGTAAGGCAGGTTTCACTATTTTTTCGTTTATACCAAAAAATCAAGTTTGTGGAATGCTTTACGCAGTTAAATCTTAATAGCCGTAAACGTGGATTTATTTGCTCCCACATCCCCTTTTATGCCAGCTTGGATATGAAAACAGACACGATTTTAACAGTATCGTCACGAGCAAATAAGCCACGTTACATGGTTCAGTTAGATGCTCTACGAGCACTAGCGGTGTTTGCTGTAATTATTACACACTTTGTAGCAGCCAGTCCTGGTTCTACCCTATTGTTTTTAACATCAATTTTCCCTTGGGCTTCGCTTGGAGTCAGACTCTTTTTTGTCATTAGTGGCTTTCTGATCACTGGTATTTTATTGCAATGCAGAGAGACGATTGATTTAGCCAAACAAGACGTTATCTTTACAATCCGCAGATTTTATATACGTAGGTTTTTGCGGATTTTTCCAATTTATTATCTAACTCTTGCCGTAACTGCCATTGCTAACATTAAACCTGTTAGAGAAACTTTTTTATGGCACCTTACTTATACGTCCAATATTTACATTGCAACTAGGGGTAATTGGAACGATGGACCAGTGATCCCCTTTTGGTCGTTGTCAGTAGAGGAGCAATTCTACCTATTTTGGCCTTTTCTTATACTCTTATTACCTAAAAAACACTTACTAAAAGCTATTTTTATCACAATTTTGATCGGACCAGTATTCAGACTTTCCTGCCTTATATTTGGCTTAAATGAAATTCAGACATATGTGCTTCCTTTCTCATCCTTAGATGTACTCGGAATAGGTGCAATACTGGCTGTTTATACCTATACACCTGAGCGGTTTAAGCAATCCAAAACTTATCTGTGTAATTTCGGATTTTGGGTTGGTGGCTCGTTCCTGATCATTTTACAGGTCATGCATCTATTTAATATAGGTGACATAGTTCGAATAGTAGTAGAACCTACTGTTACAGCTCTTTTCTTCGTATGGTTAGTAGCTCGTGCAGCACAAGGTTTTGGTGGTGTTGCAGGAATTATATTAGAACTGAAGCCACTCGTTTACATTGGCAAGATTAGTTATGGAATTTACGTTTACCATTGTTTCATTCCTGTTATAGTGCCTCGTATTTTTTATTACTTAGGTCTACCTTACCCGAGTTCATTGTCGATGCAATTGGTTTTGAAGATTATGGCTACCCTGATTGTTGCTGTACTATCGTGGCACCTGATCGAAAAGCCAATAAATAATTTGAAACGACACTTTGGCTACAAAAAAAGTGTTATACAATTACGCACTTGACAATTAGAAAAAGTAAAAACAAGTACAAAAGGGTAGGGGAATAACTTTAAAAGTTTAGAGATTAAAACTGTGGGGTGACAATCTAACCTGAAGTGTCAGAACATTAGGTTTAAGATATAACTTTTTGCTTTTCATCTTCTTTATTCTCTGATATTGAATTTTGTTGATATTTGTAAGTAGGCACAATCGCCTTCAGCAAGTCATCAGTGATAGCATAAATAGTAATTATTTCGTTTAGTATAAACCCCTCCCTTTTTTCCTCTGGAGGGGATTTTATTGCTTTACTGACCCATGCGATCGCCTGAACACATAACTAGCAACGTGGGTTAGTACAGAAATTCATTAATAGAGTTCGGATGTATGAGCTGTATGTTTTAAGATTTCAATGTAATTCTGAATCATTAAGCGAATCTCTTGGCAGCTGAAATACATTCTATCGTATTCCACACTTAGGCTTACATTTCCTTCAACTGGCGATATTGACACAGCATAATTTAAAGGAAAGTTGAACTTGTCATGAGACCTGATCCCATTCACCTTCAAGCCAGTGTCAGCCTTTATGTTTTTGGCATTATGGAAATGCACGAAATTAAACGTAGCGAAAAATAAATCGGGTTTTTGTTGGTCTGATAAAATTTCCAGAAGTGGATACCTAACATATGGTTCGATATCAATTAGAGATTGCTGCACATTTTTTATTTGTACACCTTTATCAGAGCTAATAGATTGACAAAACGGAACCATATTCCAAAATAAGCCCAATGCTCCGAACGGGTCAGATAATCTTTCTGTCCGACCATTTGAGACAATTCCTACGCCAACCGTCGTTGTTTTCATCAGAGTACCAATGAGGTCTAAGTAAGTACTCAAAAAAATGGCTTTTAGTGAGACTCTCAATTTCCTGCATAAATTCTGTAAATCAACAATTATTTCTGAGTTTAATAGGCACTCTTGGGTAACAGCTTCTCCTTCATTAACTGAAGCTTTGCGCGGCTTCAAGGGTTTATAAATATAGTTGTTTAAGTGCAACCTCCAGAAATCCGCTGCATCTTGTGAGCCGATAATTTCTTTTTCCAAAGCGACGAATTCTTTGTACACATTGGTGGAAGGGACTACTGTTATTTCTTCTCCTTTTTTGAGAGCGCTATATAACTCGTACAGTTGGTTGAAAAATTCACTATTACCCCACCCATCTGTAATAGCATGATGAACTGACATCAGAAAATCAAATCTATTTTTGGCTTTCCGAAAAATTCCGAATCGAAAAAGCGGCTTATTTGGATTTTCAATTTTGAACAAATTTTGCCGCTCTCGCTTCATAACCACATCAATATAATTTTCCTGATCGTCTGATTTGATGTGGCTAATATCCTGCTCAATGATTGAAAAACTCAAACTCTTTTTTACTACCTGAACCACTGGAGTTCCGTTCCGAGTGATGAATACAGTTCTGAAAGCTGGATGTTTTTGAACTATAATTTCTAGCGCCTTCTTAAAGGCATTCAAATTGAGGCTTTCATCATATATATCGTAGTATTTCTGGGAATGGTAAACCCCCAGTTTTTGAGGGTCATTCTTGTAATGATGCAGCATAAACTCCTGCATTTTGGCCAGAGGGTATGCCGTCTCGGTATCGTCCGGCAGTAATTCAGAGATTCCCTCTGGAAGTTCTAATAAATGTAGGGGCACCGCATTATCTTCCTCACGCTGGCAACTATTGAGGTGTTGAGCCTCGCTGTGAATAGTTTGTTCAAATACATCAGGTGTATAGCCTCCTGCCTCAGGAGATAAACAATGAGCAATCAGCGATCGCAATGTTTCAGCAAAATCTTGGGCTAGACTTTCAATTGTGGCCCAGGAGTGAAAGTTAGAGCTGTATGTCCATTCCAGTTGTAACTGGTTTTCTACTACGAGTCCGTTAATCTCTAGCAAATGACTGCGTTGTCCTAGCTGGCTATGTTCAGGACCAACTGATTCAGAGGCTAATTTAACGAAAGAATTTTCTTGCATTCCCCAATCGAATTGCCCCAGGTAGTTGAAACTTACCTCAGCCTGTGGTATTGAAGAGAGTTGAGAGGTAATTTCAGCATCCCCACTCAAATAACGCAGCACACCGTAGCCGATGCCTCGGTTGGGTATGGCACGAAGTTGTTTTTTGATAGACTTGATTGCATCTGGTAGATTTTCTGTTGCTTTTAGTTCTAAATGCACGGGGAAGATAGTGGTAAACCAACCAACTGTGTGGGATAAGTCTACATCTGGTAATATTTCTTCTCGTCCGTGACCTTCTAAGTCAATTAGAATTGAGTTAGAGCCGCTCCAAGTCGCTAATACCTGCACTAAGGCTGTTAGCAATATGTCGTTGATTTGGGTATGGTAAGATTTATGAATTTCTTGGAGTAGGGCGCGAGTTTCTTCAAGGGTGAGGGATACTTTTACACTACGGGCTGAGGCTTTTGTGTTAGCTCCCTGGTTACAGTCTACTGGGAGATGAGTGATTTTTGGGGTGGAAATGTTTGACCAATAAGTTAATTCTTTTTTAGCGGCTGGCGACTGGGCGTATTCGGTTATTTTTTCTGCCCAGTGTTTGAAAGAGGTGGTTTTGGCAGGAAGTTGAATGGGTTTACCTGATTCGATTTTTTTGTAAGCTGTCTGTAAATCTTCGAGTAAAATTCGCCAGGAAACTCCATCGATGGCTAAGTGGTGGATGACTAGCAATAAGCGAGAAGGTTTTTGACTTCCTAGATGGAAAAGTGCAACCCGCAGGAGTGGGCCAGAGTTAAGGTTTAAGCTGGCTTGCAATTGGGAAGATGCAGGTTCAATTGTTTGAGAGAGTGCACCTTCTTGTAATGTGGATAAATCTATGAAGGAGAAAGGTACAGTCTCATCGGGTAGGGCGTTAAATTGCTGCCAACAAGCTTCTGATTGATTAAAGCGCAAGCGTAGGGCATCGTGATGGAGTAATAATTGTTGCAAGGCTTGCTGTAACAGGTCGGGGTTGAGAGTTGGTGGGACTTCTAGTAGCAAGGCTTGGTTGAAGTGGTGATGTTCTCTGATATCTTGTTCAAAGAACCGGTGCTGGATGGGTGTGAGTGGTAATGACCCTGTTACTAAACCTTGGAAAGCTTTTAAGGTTTTTGTTGTCGTTGCAATGGCGGCTAATTCGGCAATTGTTTGATGTTGAAAGATTTGTTTGGGAGTGAGGAGGAGACCTGCACTATTCGCTTTAGAAATAATTTGAATGCTGAGAATGGAATCTCCGCCTAGTTCAAAGAAGTTGTCGTGGATGCTAAGAACCTCTCGGTGGAAAACCTCGCACCAGATTTGGGCTAGTATTTCTTCAGATCTTGTGCGAGGTGCTACCTTATCTGCTTGTAGTTCCTGACGTGCTGTACCGGGTATTGGTAGCGCTTTTCGGTCTACCTTGCCGTTGGGGGTTAGTGGCAAAGCATCCAAGCAAACGAACACTCCAGGAATCATGTAATCGGGTAGTTTCTGCTTGAGAAAACCGTGCAGGTCGCTGCTAGCGAGAGCTGAGGAGTGGTTAGGGACAATGTAAGCTACCAGATATTTGTGGCCTAGAACATCTTCTCGCGCTATAACCGCAGTTTCTCGAACGCCGGGGTACTGCGCGAGCGCTGTCTCAATTTCTCCAAGTTCAATGCGGAAGCCGCGAATCTTGACCTGGTTGTCAATTCGACCGAGAAACTCGATGTTACCGTCACTTAGATAGCGTCCTAAGTCACCAGTTTTGTAGAGGCGCGAACTTGGTTGATTGTTGAAGGGGTTGGGGATAAATTTTTCTTGAGTCAAATCAGGACGGTTGAGGTATCCCCGTGCCAGACCATGACCACCGATGTATAGTTCGCCAGCAACTCCTACAGGAACAGGTTGGAGATGGCGGTCTAGAATGTAGATTTGTGTATTAGTGATGGGACGACCGATGACTGGCTTAGAACCTGCCATTTTCACCGAGCCAACTGTGGCATCTACGGTACATTCCGTCGGACCGTAAACATTATAGAAATTAATGTTCTCAGCTTGTCGCAGTGCAAGCCAAGTCGATTCATCGATCTTTTCTCCTCCAACCAGCACAGCTTTAGGCGCTGACTTGGATGCCAGCAGTCCTGCTGCAATCAGCACTCCCAGTTGCGACGGCGTACAGTCAAATACATCAATTTTGTGCTTTTGCAGGAAGGATAACAAGGCATTCCCATCAAATCTAGTTGCTTCCGGTACAATTTCAAGGGTGTGACCATAAAGGAGCTGGATAATCTGTTTTACGGAAGTGTCAAATGATAAAGACCCATTCACACTAACTCGAAGTTGAGAATCCTGGTAATGGGCATAAATAGCTTGATGAAGACCCGTACCAAGATTTAAAACGGAGCGATGCTCAATTGTGATTCCTTTTGGCTTGCCTGTTGAGCCGGAAGTGTAGATGACATAAGCCAAGTTAGTTGCTTGCACATTACTGAGTGGATTCTCTTCACTCATCTGTTCAATTACGCCCCAGTCAGCATCCAAGCGAACCACATCTGCTATCTGCTTGGGCAATTGGGCTATCGACTTTTCGGTTGTTAACACCACTGACACCTGTGATGACAACATATGGGATAAGCGGTCTTTGGGATACGCTGGATCTAAGGGCACATAAGCACCACCAGCTTTGAGGATGCCAAGCAATCCCACTACCATCTCTAAAGAGCGTTCTACACAAATCCCCACTAGCACTTCTGGTCCAACACCCAACGATTGCAGGTAGTGTGCTAACTGATTTGCTCTTGCGTTCAACTGCTGGTAGGTCAGTTGTTCCCCTTCAAAAACTACTGCCACGGCGTCGGGCGATCGCTCCACCTGTTCCTCAAACAACTGGTGGATACACTTATCGAAGGGATATTCTTTTGTGGTATTGTTCCAGTCTATCAATAGCTGGTGCCGCTCTCGCTCTGTGAGGAGAGGCAAAGAGGAAACCTTCTGTTGAGGATTAGCTACAATTCCCTCCAGTAAAGTCTGGAAATGTCGGGCCATGCGAGCGATGGTGGTTTCATCAAAAAGGTCAGCATTGTATGCCCATACTCCTACCAATCCATCAGCAGTATTCTCCATTGATAGGGTCAAATCAAACTTGGCTGTGCCGATTTCCACTGCATACGAGCTTACCGTTAACTCAGGCAGTTTTACAGAAGGCACTAAAGCGTCGTCGAGGGCAAACATCACCTGAAATAGCGGATTATAGCTTAAGTCTCGTGTTGGTTGCAATGCCTCTACCAACTGCTCGAAGGGCAGGTCTTGATACGTGTAAGCTTGCAGCGTTACTTCCCTGACTCTTGAGAGTACATCCTCAAAACTGGGGTCGCCGCCGAGGTTGGTTCGCAGCACTAAGGTATTGACAAAAAAGCCAATTAACCCTTCAATTTCTCGTCGGTTGCGACCAGCTATAGGCGTACCTACTACGATGTCATCTTGCCCTGTATAGCGGTAGAACAATGTCTGAAACGCCGCCAAAAGCGTCATAAACAGAGTGACTCCCGTTCGCTTACTCAAAGCAGAAAGTTTCCCGCTCAATTCAAGAGAAACGGCTGCATAGTGATATCCTCCCCGGTAGGTTTGATCAGCCGGTCGCGGTCGGTCTGTCGGCAATTCTAATAAAGAAGGAGCGTTCTTGAGTTGTTCCTTCCAGTAGTCAAGCTGAGCTTCCAGTATTTCTCCTTGTAACCACTGGCGCTGCCAAAGGGCAAAGTCGGCATATTGTACTGGCAACTCTGGTAAACGTGGAGGTTTTCCAGTGCAAAAAGCTTTGTAAAGTTCTGTTAATTCCCGAACAAATACGCCCAGCGACCAACCATCAGAAATAATATGGTGCAAGGTGAGCAGTAAGACGTACTCTGTTTCACCTAACTGTAGCACCATACCTCGGAGTAAAGGCTCTCGCTCCAGGTTAAAAGGTCGATTCGCTTCAACATTAGCCAATCGTTGCGCCTCGATTTCTCGCTCGCTTTCTCTTAGATGAAGCAAGTCTACAACAAGCAATTTCAAATTCTTTGTTGAGGCGATAATCTGAACGGGTTGACCTTCTACTATTGTGAAGTTTGTGCGTAAGGCTTCATGCCGCAGGATAATTTCGTTGATGCTGCTCTGTAGCGCCGTTATATTGAGCTGACCGCTTAGACGCAAAGCAAGCGGGATGTTGTAAAATGCACTGTTTGGCTGTAACTGGTCGAGGAAGCACAACCTAGCTTGAGCGAAGGATAATGGGATGGACTCTGACCTTGGAATTGGTAGAAGCGGCAGAGCTTCTTGTGATTGTCCGTTCTTGAGCGACTTCTCAACCCGCTCGGCTAATTCGGCAATCGTGGGAGCTTCAAACAAACTGCGTAGCGGTAATTCGACGGTCAAGGTGTCCCGCACCCTTGAAATCACTTGAGTGGCTAATAAGGAATGCCCGCCCAGCTCAAAGAAATTGTCGTGAATGCCTACAGGGTCAATTAAGAGGATGTTAGCCCAAATGCAGGCTAGCATTTCCTCAATCGGAGTGCAAGGGGCGACAAAAGACGCTTCCAGTTCGAGATGCAACTTGGGTGCGGGTAGGGCGCGACGGTCTACTTTACCATTGGGTGTTAGTGGTAAGGTATCCAGCATCACAAACGCTCCTGGTATCATGTAATCGGGCAGTTTCTCCTTAAGAAAACTTCGCAGGTCGCTGCTAGCGAGAGCATCGGAGTGGTTAGGAACAATATAAGCTGCCAGATATTTGCGGTCTGGAACATCTTCTCGCGCCACGACCACAGTTTCTCGCACGCTTCGGTGCTGCGCGATCGCTGCCTCAATCTCGCCTAGTTCAATGCGGAAGCCGCGAATCTTGACCTGATTGTCGATGCGCCCTAAAAACTCGATACTACCGTCGCTTAGGTACCGTACTAAGTCGCCAGTTTTGTAAAGACGCGCAGATGGTTCATTGCTAAAGGGATTGGGGATGAATTTTTCTGCCGTTGTTTCTGGGCGGCTCAGATAACCGCGAGCCAACCCTAAACCACCAATGTGCAATTCCCCTGGAACACCAATTGGAACAGGTTGGAGATGACGGTTCAGAACATACGTAGTAACATTCCCGATGGGGGTTCCAATGGGCACACAAGAAGCAGCAGGATTATTGGCTATGAACTCGGACAAGTCATAGTAAGTAGCCACGACTGTTGCTTCCGTCGGTCCGTAGCCATTGAGCAATTGCGGAGGATTCGCCAGACCTTTCACGCAACGAAGCCACAGCTTTAAGGTTTCTGGCTTGACGGCATCTCCCCCAACAGACACCACCCGCAAAGATTCTGGGAGTGACTGTTCTGCCGCTGCCAGTTCCACCATCACCTGATGCCAGTGGGATGTCGGCCAATCCATCATTGTTATTTCCCACTCGCGGCATCGTTGCACAAATCTATTGCCAGACAGTAGCATATCGTCTGTTCGTAGAACCAGTGTTCCGCCTGCACTCAGGCAAGGAAAAATTTCTACCGCAGCCCCATCAAAGGCAATGGAAGCAAACTGGAGAACACGGTCTGAGTGTGTAATGTTGTATATTCCTCTGGCTTCCGAGGTAAAATTGACAATAGACCGATGCTCAATCATCACTCCTTTTGGCTTTCCTGTAGACCCAGAAGTATAAATCACATAAGCCAAGTTACTGACTTTAACCTCAGTAAGTGGATTTTCTTCACAACGATCGCCGATATTCTGCCAGTCGCTATCTAAATATATTACCCGTGCTGCACTTACAGGCAATGAGTCCGCCAATTTTTCCTGAGTTAGCAGCACCTTAACCTGAGAATCACTCAACATATAAGCCAAGCGCTCAGTCGGATAGGCTGTGTCTAAAGGCACATAAGCACCACCGACTTTAAGAATTGCCAACAATCCTACTACCATTAAGAGTGATCGCTCTACACAAATCCCCACCAGTACCTCTGGACCTACCCCTAACGAGTGCAAGTAGTGTGCTAGCTGATTAGCACGGCAATTTAGCTCCCGATAGGTCAAATGCTCATGTTCAAACTCCACCGCTACCGCATCCGGCGTCCGTTCCACCTGTTCCTCAAACAACTGATGGATACACTTTTCTTGGGGATACTCTACTTTGGTATCATTCCACTCTACCAACAACTGGTGTCGTTCTGCTTGGGTCAACAATGGCAATGCTGAAACACGCTGATCTGGATTGGTTAAGATGCTTAAGAGCAAAGTTTGATAAGAGCCTGCTATTCGATGCACAGTGGAAGCATCAAACAGGTCAGTGTTGTAGTGCCAGCAAAGCTGAAGGGAACTACCAGCTTCAATGAGCGCTAAATCTAGGTCAAATGCGGCTCCCCGTTGATGTCCTTCTATAAGGTATGGCTCCGTCACTAGAAGCGTTTTTCCCGGTTCGAGTGGTAATTTTTGGGCTTTGTCGTACCAGCGATGCTTTTGCCAAGTGAAGGAAACTTGGAACAGAGGAGGACGGCTAAGATCTCTATCAGGCGCAAGCTGTTTTACTAATAGGGGAAAAGGATAATCTTGATGCTCCTTAGCCTCGGAAACTGTGCGACGTACTTGAGCGAGAAATTCTTTGAAGGTGGGATTTCCCGCCAGATTTGCCCGCAAAACCACAGGATCTGTGAAGTAGCCGACAATTCTTTCAAACTCCTCTTGACCAGACCGACCTGCCACCGGACAGCCCACTAAGATGTCTTCTTGACCCGATAAGCGGTAAAACAGTACGAAGAAAGCAGCAAGGAAAATTCTATAAAGGCTGGTTATTTCAGATTCTGAAAACTTTTTCAGCTTTTGGAGCAATTCTTCATCTAGCTCGATGATGTGTGTTGCTCCACGATAAGTCTGCACGCTTGGTCGCAGTTTATCCACAGGCAGATCTAAAAGCGGCAACTCACCTGCTAATTGTTTCTGCCAGTATGCCGAGAGTTGCTCACCCTTAGAACTTGCCAACATCTCGGTCTGCCAACGCACATAATCTGTGTATGACAGCGTCGGAAGCGAGAGGATATTATCTGTTTCTGAATTTGAAATGTCAGAATTTTCAACAACATGTATTGAAGCTTGAGGCAATGTTTTTACTTCAGCGGCATACAAAACCCGGAGTTCATCAAGCAGGATGTCAAAAGACCACATATCCCCAGCAATGTGGTGCATGGCGAGCAATTGGATGTGTTCCTCTGCCGACGACCGTGTAAACAGATGTACCCGCAGCACTGGACCCGTTTCCAAGTTGAAGGGATGGTCAGCTTCTGCCAGAATTTGCTTGTTCAAGTAGTCCTCACTCCAAGAAGAAGCATCCGTCACCTTAACATCTATTTCTTGGTATGGGTGAACTACTTGAAGAGGTTGACCGCCGCGCTCGGTATAGGTAGTTCGCAGAATAGGATGACGTTCTACAATATGAAGCCATGCTCGGTGCCATGCGCCCAAGTCTAACTCTGAGCAGAGCCGCACTGTAATATAAATATTGTAAGCGACGCTCTGGGGTGCGATCTGGTATAGAAACCACATCGCTTGTTGACCGTGCGAGAGGGGAAATGATTTCCCGTCCCCTGTAAGTTGCGGTTGTTTTTCCAAAGAAGAATGGCTCTGCATTGCTAATTTATCATCCTGACTTGGTTATCTGTAGTCGGCTGCCCTCGCAGCGCGGGTTCGTTTTTGTAGTAAATTCCGTATCTGGAGCAGAATGTGCCGAGTACCGAGTTAAGCAATTTGTTTTTAGCCAGTACGCCATGAGCGCTATCAGAAACTCTTTAACTCACATTCCTTGCTCAAGTGTCACAATACAGATTTTTAGGGAACAGGGAACAGTCAGACGGTTTTACCTACACCCCTAGTCTGAAAAGTTACATTAAGCTGAGCCATAATCCCGAAAAAACCGATGGTGACAGGAAAGGGTGCGAAATGTGGGATGTAGATGACCCTCTGGTCTAACATGATGGCATCCCATTAGAGCCGTACTGCTTCACCCACACGCGCCTCCTCCCCATATCTGAAAGCTAGGGGCTTCCGGCTTCCTTGCCGTCCGATTTTGGGAGGCTCAATAAGCCAACGCCAACTTTGTCAGTCTTTAACTCTGTAAACCATAGATTTCCATCAGGAACCGGATCAATGCGATGCATCACCGTCTTGGGAGTCGGAACTTTATAGAAATGAAACGAAATATTGTCAATATCAGAAGGACTGGAATCCAGGATCTTCTTGTCAATTTTTACAAGGTAATCGATGCCAGGCGGATAGGGTTGATTTTCATCAACATACTGCTGAACCCAGAGGTTACCGTCATTGTCAAATGCTAGTCCGGCCAGAATGACGTTATCTTGGGGCTTAGGCACCGGAAATTCGGTGATGGAACCGTTCGGCGTAATGCGCCCAACTTTGTTACCAGCCTCTTCGGTAAACCACATATTGCCATCAGGCCCCTCTACAATCATGATCGGGCGACTGTTAAAGGTGGGAATCTTGAACTCTTTGATCGGGTGACTGTCAGGGGTGGAACTCTCGGAATCTTCAACAGTCACATTTTGCCTAATGCGTCCTACTGCATTGCCAACCAACTCGGTAAACCACATGTTGCCTTTGGAATTGGCCTTGATGTAGATAGGAACACTCCCCACTATTGCCTCACGGTCTTTCACTTTTGAGATAGGAAAGGACTCAACTGTGCCATCCGGGTTAATTCGACCGAGGGTGCCGGTTGCTTTGCCAGTGTACCAAACCGTCTGATCCTTACTGTTGATCGCTAAACCATGAGGATGAGTGTTAATCTTCTTGGTACAGGTTTTGCAGTCTAACTGAACGTCGTATTCTTTAATATGGCCCGACCCAAGGGCCGACTCATATTCTTTAATGACCGGCTTATGAGATTTTTCGTGATCCGCCAGATCTAGATAGTCCGGACTTATCCTTATAACCTTTCCGGCAAATTCAAGGGTGACCCAAAGATAACCGTCTTTATCGAACCCAATACCGTGGGGTCCACTTTTTTCTGGCATTTGGTAGAAAGAGAAAGCATCTTTTTGCTCGTTAATCAACAATTTATTGGTGTCGATGGCGACAAGCTGATCATAGTTTTGCCCAGTTATCCAGAGTTTCCCATCCCAGGCTTCCTTATCCTTGAAGGCTATTTCGTGGGTTGAACCCTGCGGTGAATCTTGGCTCGGAGGCTTGTTGGGATATTCAACTGCAAAATCACAGATCTTATTATGTGCCAAATCACAGGTCTCATCCGCAAAAGCCATTTCAGCCGATTCGATAAAACTTCCGAAAGTTAGCAAGACTACCATTATAATGGAGCAGCATATTTTGCACAATAGCTTCATTAACGAACCTCTTGGAAAAAGAAAATTATGAACGAGCGAGTTTTGATAAGAGCTACAACTTCATTTTTTTGGGGACTCTGCCCTCTATGCTAGCCCGTTTCACGCTGTTGATTCAGAGCTATCTTATTCTATATAAGTGCGGTATAGCCATTGGTGTCAACTTCAAGAAATTTCATTAAACAGAAAACTTTTGCGCTCGCACTCCGGCACGCTCTTCCGTAGTGGTCTGCTATAGCTGATTTTTACTCTGTTAACTGTATTAGTCACTCCCCCTGCCATTCTCACCCCTTTTGTTCCGCCTTAAGTTGGTAGCTTTTACCGAATATCAACTCCACAGCAAGGGCGAAGCAATCGGGCATAAAACTTCAAGCGAGCGCGATAATTTGCTCCCCGATTGCTTCGCCCCTACAAGATGCATACTTTAATTTCTTTGTCAAACACTTCTACTTGACCGACACCCTAGCCGTATCTATGAGTCTCCGAAACAATAAAAGATGGATTCAATTTAATTTGGTTTTTCCTGAATCTACCGTCTTTTTGGATCACTACTGAGATTCTCTCATGTACTCAATAAAGGTTGACACAATACTAGGAGCATCTTTTGAGGAGAAAAATATTCCTCCCGTTAGGCTGTTGTGCCTTGAGTAGTTAGCATCGGCAAGAAGGAATTTGTGGGCTAATGGTAGGTTCCAGAAGGGTAAAGATGGCATTAAATGATGGACTAGGTGGAAGTTTTCCCCGTGCATACTGGTAAAGAATGCCTCATACCAGGGGCTAAAGCGATTCCTTGTCATATACAAATCAACCGTGTTTTTTCCTACTAGCGGATAATGTTCGCTTACTTCTATGAAGTACCCTAATACTTGAAATACAGTTACATAGGGAACTAGCCAGAATAATATGAGTTCGTCGCAAAATCCTAACCAGACGGATGCGCTCACAATAGTGAATAGATAGGCAAGCATGATGAGAGTTTCATACAAATCGCAACCTTTGCCGAAGAGTCTATGCTTGACTAAGTAAAACGTGTATTGCGGAACCTTGAATAGCAGCAGAGGCTTGATAATATGCTTCACGAGAAAGTCGTTGGGGCTTTGTACACAATATAGTCCTTCTTCAAGGTAAAACTTAAAATCGGGGTCTAGTTCAGGGTTGCCCAAGTGACTGTGATGCTCATAGCAATGAGACTTTTTATAAGGAATCATCTGCTGAAAAATCAAGTATCCTGAGCAGAATGTGCCAAGTACCGAGTTGAGCAATTTGTTTTTAGCCAGTACGCCATGAGCGCTATCATGCAATATGGTAGTCAAAGCTCGTTGTCGAGAACCAATCACCAAAAGTGCTATTGGGTAAAAAAAACATGTGACATGGCTTGTAATCAGAATACTGGCAAGAATGAGAAGACTGTCTTCTAACAATGCTAGTAAACCATGCCAATTATCCAGCTTAGTTAATTCTTTTAGCTGGCTTTTAATGTTAAAAGAAAATTTATACTGCTCATACTGTCTCTTCATACTGAACTTAGGAGGTTTGCATTACACTTTTCCACTGATATCATGTCCAGTGATATCGTTTTTAGAGAGTGCGATTTGTATGGCGTAAGGAAGATGTTTTGAATTTATCCGCAATTTTAGTTCTCGCGTTTCTGTCAATAATAAATTGTTCTGAAGACTAATATTTTCATACTCTAAAGAGTCTGCCAGTAAATTTGTTTGTGGAAAATTATAAACTTTCTATATATTTGTATCTTTCTCAGCTTTTTTACTTAAGAACGTATTTTTTCACCCTTTTAATATTAAATTAAACGCTTTATTATTTAAAGAATCAGAAACTCGCCAGGTTACAGGAGCAACATTGACGTTACAGGACAAGGGAATAAATATAGTTTCTTCATCGAGCAACCTTGTTTTTATATCATCAATAATTCTTACCATCCCCTCGCTACTTCCTAATCCAATAAGTTTATGAACAAGTATATCGGGTTTTTCTGGTAATGCTAAAATATCGAAATAAAATACTTCGAGAATTTCTATTTTTTCTTGTGAGCCATCTCTTTGCAATCCTTTTATTGCTATTTCTACAGCCCGAGGATTGGCTTCTATTGCATAAACTTTTTTTGCTCCAGCTTCGGCACACATTCTCACTAATGGAGCCAGAGCTCCTGTTCCTATTTCTAAAACAACTTTGTCCTTAGCACATTTCTGAATGGCTTGGCGGTAAGCTTCCATTCTCACTCGATCTTTAACCACGCACAAATAGGAAAACATATCCCAAGATTAGACAAAATCTTCAGAATCACTGCTTGAATCATTTCTCATCGTATAAATGACATTGCTTTTTTGAGTGATAGTGTTCATAACCCAACTCGATAATAAATTATACAGCATTGCTTGCATCCTCCTAGGTTTTGATTGTTGACATTCCACGATTATTTATGACATAGGCATTGCCAATCCTGCTTTCTTTGTTGGTTTCATTACTCTGTTGATCGCTTTGTTTAATCAAATGCAGTATCGTCAAAGTCCTCTGCAAGCACAGAAAGTAGGGATTGGCAAAGGCGAACTTCAGCTTAAAGCTTGTTCGAGATCCCGAATCAGCGTTTTTACGTCCTCAATACCAACTGACAAGCGCAATAAGTCGTCAGGTATAACGGCTTCAACACTGCTGGTATCGAGGTTTTGCATTGATTCCATGAGGGCCCCGATTTCCACCAAACTTTTCACCGTTCCCAAGCTGGTTGCTGACGTAAACACCTGCAATTTCCCTGCAAATTGAAAGGCTGACTCGCGGCTACCTACCTGAAAAGAAACCATCCCACCGCTCATGAGCATTTGTCGAGCAGCGAGTTCAGCACCTGGATGTTCCGATAACCCCGGATAGTAAACTCGCTTAACTTTAGGGTGGTTACTCAAAAATTGGGCAATGTAACTTGCTGCTTCTGAACTCGCCTTAATCCGCAAAGGCAAAGTTTGAATGCCCCTGAGAATTAACCAAGCATCAAACGGCGCGTTCCCAATCCCCATGCCAACCTGAATCTGCCGAATCCGCTCGAAAAACTCATCTTTCACTTTTGATACGACAACTCCGCCCATCGCATCGCCGTGTCCTCCTAAATATTTGGTGAAAGAATGGGTCACCAAATCTGCTCCTAACTCGAACGGACGTTGTAGTATAGGCGTTGCCCAGGTGTTGTCACAAACACACTTAGCTCCTACCTGATGAGCCATTTGTGCGATCGCCGCAATATCCGATATCTTGAGCAAGGGGTTTGAGGGGGTTTCAAGCCAAACCAATTGGGTGTTAGGGATACTGATGGCTTTCTCCACCTGATTGAGATCGGTCGTATCCACGAAGGTGGACTTCAGATCCCAGCGTGCGAACACGGTGTTCAGCAATAAACCTGTGCCGCAGTAGGCGTCGCGAGGTGCTACAACATGCGCCCCTGGTTCCAATGCTAGGAACACACTCGCGGTTGCGCAGCAACCGGAAGCGACTGCTGCTGCTGCTTCTCCCCCTTCCAACTCACACAGGCATTTTTCTAAGTTGTCGCGTCCTGGGTTGGTACAGCGAATGTAATCATACGGGTGCTGATAACTCCCATCTGACTGTCTGGCAAAAGTAGTGGATAGGTGAATTGCTGGTGTAACAGCATCAGTGCCGGGGTCTAGCGGGTGTCCTGCGTGAACAGCGAGGGTTTCGATACCAGGCTTAATCTGCATATTAGTTACCGGAAATAACCCCCCGCGTTCCCTGTACGAGGGCTCTCTTGGTCGTACTTCGCGCACCACCAGTTAACCAAAGAGACATCAACCCCTTATAACTATCAAAGGCATCATGTACTGACCTCAAAGTCTGTTGTGCGGCAGAAGCGCACATCATGGTGTAGTTCCACAGGTCTGCAAGGTAAGAACACAGCACGCTGTAAGGAACAGAGGGCAGCAATCCCGGATGAGTCATTTCATGGTTGCGCCGCACGAAATAAATAGCCTGATTGTACAGACTGTTTGACCGCTGGCATATAAACTTTAGCACTTCTGTCTCAAACGGCGGTAAATCGATTGAAATGAGCTGCTCGCCATAATTTTCAGTCATTTAACATCACCTTATTGTGTCGTTATTTTAATTCTTATTACTGATAAAAGTCAATAGTTAAATTAAAAAAAAATCAAAGAGGTTTTAACCTCTTGAGTCGTTTTTCATCCTCCGGCTAAAGCTCGGAGGCTCTCAAACTCCCATCTTTCTCTGATAGCCCCTTCCATCTTTTTCAATGAGAAACCTACGACTATGACCGTTTCCCCAGGCAACATCTCTTTCACTATTAATAATTACGCTTAAGTTTTTGATGATCATTTTTCCGGAATTGGTAATTTTTCAAAATAAGTAAATACATTCAATATTGTTGTAGCGGGAATGATAAACGCGATTGTCTTGCCAAATTTATTCATGGGTGTTGCTCCTAGTCAAAGTTGTTTTTACATCGTTTTGAGTGATAACTCCACTGTGGCATTCTTCCATGCCTTTTCAAACTCTGACTTGAGTTTCTCCGGTACCTCCTTATGGGGTTGCACTTCTGTACTATCGGACTGGGCCTTTATACTTTTAATCAACCCAAAGAGCGCTCGACCATTCATCTTGTGGATTTCCTCCTTTTCATAATCACACTTGTGGATTTGCAGGTTTTTACAAAACACCGTTTCGGCTTCACCAAAGTTTTTCTGGCGATAATAGGCAGCACCCAGCGATTCCCGCACTGGGTAATACCAGTCCGGCGGCTCGTTGTAGTTCAGACTGTCTTCCAGATTGACAGCCTTTGTCCAAGTATTGATAATCCGTTCATCACGGGTATGTCCGTCGAAAGACCCAGAGTCTTGATTCAAGACTGAGTAGTTCTCTAGCCTATTTTTTACCTCGTTAATAAAGTCGTTACTTACCCTTGGAGTCAGAGCCTCTAGTGTACGCGCTACAAGAACTAAATTGGCAATCCGAAATAGTTTAGAAGCATCGTTGTTACCGTATCGCAATTTAGGATCAGCTTGACCAACTTCTTCCCAAAATTCTTCAAGCTTTTCAAGAGCATCCTCCATTGTAACGTCACGAGTAGTAGCAAGATATTTCAAAGCTTGCCCATACGTCCACATTGTCTCGGTAAAGGGCAAATGGCGCTTGGTAAAAATTTCAAATAAGGCTTCTTTATGCTCTATATTCGACAGAAAATCCCATGCGTTAAAGCGTACTGCCGTCCAGATAGGGACGGTAAAAAAATAATCGTCTCTAGTCTGAACCAGCTTCTGATTATAGAGTGGGTTGTAATCATCCACGCTATATTTTTTTGTATTTTTCAACAATTCCTGCGCTGCTGCAAAAGCCTCACTTTCCCTTCCTTGAATTGAGAGCGAGTCAGCCAGGAAATGCAGATTATGACTTAGATAGTGCAGGGGATAGCGGGCTGTTTCCGGAGTTTGATAGATATAAGCTCGGTCTACATATACTGCTTTATAGTTTGCCTCTGTTGCCTTGGCGTACTCACCAATTCGTTCGTAGACATGGGAGGGCATATGTTGTATGTGTCCTGCTGCCGGAGCGAGTTCTGCGATTCTATTGGCACTGGGCAAAGCCAGTTGTGGGCAGAGGGACTCCTCGGTTACGTGACTAAAATAGTGGTTGGCTCCTATATTTTTTGACTCGGGTTTAGGTATTTGATCACCACCCAGTTTGCATTCACGTACTTCGTCCTCATCCTGTTCGGGCTTATGATGTAAGCCGTCTAGGACTAGCTTTTCGTTGTCATTTGAGCCGTAATTAAGTACTTTGCTTAGGACTTGGAGGGCATTGGCAATTTCCTCAGTTGGTTCACCTTTGTTCCACCACCGCCACGGACTAATATTCATCAGAGCCGCTGCATAGAGCGTCGCCACATCCGTCAAATCATCGTCTTTTTCTACTTTTGATTGGTCTTCTTGGTAAAGCTTTTCCATTGCATTAGCATAAACTCTCGCATCAACACACACAGATTTCACTTGTGGATTTACATACAGTCAAAAGAGTTCAAGTTATTTTGGCAAGGCTCCTAAGCAGGTTTCCAGCTAGGGCGACTCCAACTAGGTGGTGGATTTCATCCAGATGGCCCAAGAAGATGACACTTACTAAAGAAGCCAGCGGCACCATAATATTATACAGGACGTTGGCGAGCGCCAGTTCGGAAGTAGCGGGGGACGAAGTCATACTGGCTATTGAGCATCAGGTTCATAAATAAATCTGCTCGCTTACTAAGATCTCCACTCAAAGAGCGTCGCTTCTTTACATTACTTTACATGATTTAATGGATGAAAGCTCCCCTTTCCTCAAAAAAAACTCTTTAACTCACATTCCGCACCCTCAAGTGTCACCATACAGATTTTTAGGGAACAGGGAACAGTCAGACTATTTTACGTACACCCATGATTTGAAAAATTACATCAAGCTGAGCCATAATTACGAAAAAACCGATGGTGACAGGAAAGGGTGCGGAATGTGGGATATAGATGACCGTCTGGTCTAACATGATGGCATCCCATTTGAGCCCTGCTGCTTCACCCACACGCGCCTCCTCCCCATATCTGAAAGCTAGGGGCTTCCGGCGCTTTTATCTTCGGTGAGGCTCAATAAGCCAACTTTGTCAGTCTTTAACTCTGTAGACCATAGATTTTGATCAGGAACCAGATCAATGCGATGCATCACCGTCTGGCAAGTCGGAACTTTATAAAACTCAAACGAAATCTTGTCAATATCAGAAGAATTGGAATCTCGGATCTTCTGATCAATTTTTACAAGGTGGTCAATGCCACACGCACAGGGGTCAATTTTTACAAGGTGATCGATGCTAGACGTACAGGGTTGATTTACATCAACATACTGCTGAACCCAGAGGTTACCGCCTCCGTCAAATGCTAGTCCGGCCAGAATGACGTTATCTTGGGATTTAGGCACCGGAAATTCGGTGATGGAACCGTCCGGCTTAATGCGCCCAACTTTGTTACCAGCCTCTTCGGTAAACCACATACTTTTGTGTTCAGGCTCCTCTACAATCATGATCGGGCGACTGTTAGGGGTGCGAATCTTGAACTCTTTAACAGTCCCATCTGGCGCAATGCGTCCTACTGCATTGCCAACCACTCAGTAAACCACATGTTGCCCTTGGAATCAGCCTTGATGTATATAGGAACACTCCCCACTATTGCCTCAGGGTCGAGCACAGTTGAGATGGGAAAGGATTCAACTTTGCCATCCTTAATTCGACCGAGGGTGCCGGTTGCTTTGCCAGTATACCAAACCGTCTGACCATCGCTGCCGATCGCTAAACCATGAGGATGAGTGTTAATGTTGGTACAGGTAGGATCAGTGGTACTCTCCTTGGTACAGCCGTCTAAATGAACGTCGTATTTTTCAATGACCGAAGCATCAGAGTTGGGATGCGCCGGATCTAGCTTCGCCGGCTCTAGAGTATTTTATATTGGTTTATACGGTCAAGCTTGGGTAAATTTCAGCCAATCATGTGGGGAGATAATCAACGCACTAATGAGACTTTATCGCAACAAGCAGAAGTATTATCAACAAGGTCAGAGGGCGATGGAGCATATCCTGGCTGCATCCTAGCCTTTTCGTCGCCCCCTCAGAGATTAAAACAATAGTCAGTCAGGCGAGAAATTATGACTCAGGTGAAAAGCATGTTGAAGTCAAGATTCGTACTTTCTCCGACTTGGTTGCGGTTTTTAATCATTGTTTTATTATTACTAGGCGTATTTTTTCGATTCGTCAATCTTGATCGGAAAGTCTACTGGCACGATGAAGCTTATACTTCATTACGAATTTCTGGCTACACAATGGCAGAAGTGTTTCAACAAGTCTTCGATGATCGTGAAATTGGCATTGAAGATTTGCAGAAGTATCAGCATCTCAATCCTGAAAAAGGGTTAATCGATACAATTAAATCTTTGGCGGTAGAAGACCCTCAGCACCCACCGCTATATTATGTGCTCCTGCGATTTTGGGTGCAAAGGTTTGGCACTTCCATAGCGGCAGTCAGAAGTTTAACGGCTTTGATTAGCTTGCTAGTTTTCCCTTGCATCTATTGGTTATGCCAAGAACTATTTGAGTCGTCGCTGGTAGGATTGATTGCGATCGCACTTATAGCTGTCTCACCCATTCATATCCTGTTTGCTCAGGAAGCGAGAGAGTATTGTTTGTGGACGGTAACAATTTTGCTATCAAGCGCCTCACTTTTGCAAGCAATGCGGCTAAATACAAAGCTCAGTTGGGGAATTTATGCAGCAACTGTAGCATTGGGACTCTACACATTTCTATTTTCTGGTTTTGTAGCAATTGGTCATGGTGTTTATGTCGTCTTAACCCAAAACTTCCGATTAAGAAAAAAAGTTATAAATTATTTAATTGCCTCGTCAGCTGGGGTTATAAGTTTTTCCCCCTGGCTTTTGGTTATTTTTGCCAAACGTTCCCAATTTAGCCTAACAACAGAATGGACAAATAATCATATAACCCTGACATCTTTAATGAAAATTTGGCTCTTAAACCTGAGCCACATTTTTATTGATGTAGGCTCAAACATTGGCGGAGATTTTACGTATTTACTCCTAATTTTTCTAGTAGGGTATTCAATTTATTTCCTCTGTCGTAGGGCTCCAATGCAAGTCTGGCTGTTTATCTTAACATTAATGGGTACTACAGCCCTATGTCTAATATTGCCAGATCTTATTACAGGAGGAATAAAGTCTTCTGTCCCTCGCTACTTATTTCCCTGCTATTTGGGCATCCAGCTAGCTGTTGCTTACCTTCTGGCTACTCAGATGATCTCTGCGAGTTTGCTACAAAAGCAAGTTATGCAATTGACAATGTTTGTGCTACTCTCTGCTGGAATTATATCATGCACAGTCAGTTCTCAAGCAGAGACTTGGTGGAATAAGGAAATTAGCAATAGCAATCCCCAAGTAGCTCGCATAGTCAACCAAGCTATTCACCCACTCTTACTTAGTAATAATTTTGGGATCAACCCTGGCAATATCATCTCTCTGAGCTACCTACTTGAGCAAAAAGTGCGGTTACGGTTAGTAGTTGCTCCAACCTCACCTCAAATTCATGGTAATTTAAGTGAGATGTTTTTATTTGATACATTTTCGGGAACATTGCTAACCAGACTAGAGCAAGAAAATAAGTACAAAGTTGAACTCGTTAGAAATCTAATAGAACCTAGATTCGATCAACTCTGGGTAGTCCTAAACAAGTAATGATGCGTTATAGTGGTGGATGAAAATGGTATGTCGTACTACTTGAAAAATTAGCCTGAACGCGATCAGCGGTTTGTTGATGAAGATTGGGATTGTAGGACTCGGACTGATTGGCGGCTCGTTGGGGTTAGATTTACGCTCCCAGGGACATCAGGTCTTAGGGGTGAGTCGCCAAGAACAAACTTGTCAACGGGCGATCGCGCGGGGAGTTGTGGATAATGCCAGTGTTGACCCCGCCCTACTGGCAGCGGCAGAGATCGTATTTATTTGTACCCCCCTGGCGGCAATAGTTCCTACTGTAGAGCAGCTAATCCCCTATCTTTCTCCCAGTACGGTTTTAACCGACGTGGGTTCGGTCAAAGCACCCGTGGTCGAGGCGATAGCTCCCCTTTGGCCCAACTTTGTTGGTGGACACCCAATGGCAGGGACGGCAGAAAGTGGCATTGAAGCCGCCCAACTGAATTTATTTGCGCTGAAACCTTATGTGCTGACACCACTGGCAACGACACCACCCCAGGCAGTGAGAACCCTGGAAACAATTGTGCTCCAGCTTAGAGCTACTCTCTATCATTGTCGCCCTCGTGACCACGACCGGGCGGTAAGCTGGATCTCTCATTTGCCGGTTATGGTCAGTGCTGGGTTGATTGCCGCATGTATGAGTGAGACCGATCCAGCTATTTTGGCATTAGCGCAACAGCTCGCTAGTTCTGGGTTTCGGGATACCAGCCGTGTGGGGGGCGGTAATCCTGAATTGGGGGTGATGATGGGGCGCTACAACCGGCAAGAATTGCTGCGATCGCTCCAACACTATCGCCACCAACTCGAAGGACTAATTGACTACATCGAGCAGGAAGATTGGATTGCCCTAGAGCAACAGCTCAAGTCAAACCAGCTGGCACGACCTCAATTCATTCAAGAAGAGAATCCCCATGCTTAAAAGCACGATTAAAATCACAACAGATCGGAACATCTCTACAATCCACTCAGCAACCAAACTTTTCAATCCTAGTGCAACAAAACTGTAACGAAAACGTCACAAGGAATGTCTAAAATCGAAATATACAAGGCAGAATGATGAGTTGATTCTGCCTCCATCCTTCCGCCTTTATTCTTGCTATGCAAACCCAACCGCGAGATCAAGACAATCCATCCGCACAAACTAATACCATCCTATTTAACGCTTCGGCTCCTAAACCCCATAGTTCTGCCCCTTTGCGAAAGGCAGCTGGCTATCTATCGCTGGTGCTGCTAGGAGCCGGTGCTGCTTTTTCAGGCAGTTATCTCGCTTCGACTAATCAGCAGTTGTCCTCTCAAGCGTCTGCTACTCAGGTGTCCGCCCTTCCAGTCAGTCAGACTGTAGCTGCCGGATTACCAGCAGCGACAGACCCCAACTTTATTACGGCGGTGGTTGAAAAGGTCGGGTCAGCTGTGGTGCGAATTGACACTACCCAAACAGTAACTAGTAAGGCACCAGAGCTTTTCAATGACCCCTTTTTCCGCCAATTCTTTGGTTCTCAATCGCAAATTCCACCCCAAAAGCAGATTGCACGGGGGACTGGCTCTGGCTTCATCATTGGTTCTGATGGCCGCATTCTCACCAATGCCCATGTCGTTAATGGCGCAGATACTGTAAACGTAATTCTAAAAGATGGTCATAGCTATAAAGGCAAGGTGTTGGGTGCTGATCCAGTCACGGATGTCGCCGTCGTCAAAATTCAAGCCAACAACCTCCCAACAATTCCTTTGGGCAACTCAAACCAGGTGAAGGCTGGGCAATGGGCGATCGCGATCGGCAACCCCCTCGGTTTTGATAATACCGTGACCAGCGGCATCATTAGTGCGACTGGGCGCGACAGCAGTAGTGTCGGTGTTGGCAATAGAGAGCGAGTTCAGTTTATTCAAACCGACGCGGCGATTAATCCTGGTAACTCCGGCGGACCACTGCTGAATTATCGTGGGGAAGTGATTGCGATGAACACAGCCATCATCCAGGGGGCGCAAGGAATAGGCTTTGCGATTCCGATCAATACCGCTCAACGCATTGCTACTCAGCTGATAGCCAAAGGCAGGGTGGATCATCCTTACCTGGGGATTCAGATGGCGACGTTGACTCCTGAACTCAAAAAAACTATAAACAGCAATCCCAATAGTGGTCTGACTGTCGATGAGGATCGAGGTGTCTTAGTCATCAAAGTATTGCCAGATTCCCCTGCGGCTAAAGCTGGGGTACGCGCTGGGGATGTGATCCAAAAGCTCAACGGTCAACTAGTTACAACTGCTAGCACTGTACAACAGGCAGTAGAAAGTAGCTCTGTCGGTGGGAACCTACGAGTGGAGCTGCATCGCAATGGGCAGAACCTCAGCTTAGTGGTGCAACCCGGTGCTTTTCCTACCCAAGCTGAGGCACAACAGCCAGAGTAGCCTTGTTGCTATTCACCGAAGCAAAAGGGGAGAGGGGGAGAGGGGGTGAGGGAGCTGAGGGAGCTGAGGGAGAGGATAGATCTAGTCGTTCGCAGCGCTCCCGTTTCCAGTTACCCTAGCAGTGCTTAGTTCCTTTTCTTCTGGTTCATCTCCCCTGCCCCTGGAGTTCCCTCTGCTCCCTCTGCTCCCTCTGCTCCCTCTGCTCCCTCTGCTCCCTCTGCTCCCCCTCTCAGTTCCAGTGTTAGGAATTATGGTACGCAAACATATAGGCGATCGCAGTTAACCCAGATATAGTAAGCAAACTACTCAGAAATATAGAGATAAGAAGAGGACGCAAGCTGATTGAGCTATCAATCACGGTTACGTCCACGCCATTGAGTTTTTGTGTTTTCAATAGTTCTAGATAAGCAATAGGAACAACAACAGGCCATAAGATGGTTGCTACGACCAAAATTACCTTAGATAAAAGCCTATCCTCTGAAGACATGCTGGGATCTTTGTCGAATAATTCTATCCAGCTCCTGAAAAAAAAGGGAGCCATAACCAGGTAATCAACTACTAAAGCAGCTATAAGTAGCTTCACGCTAGGTACTCCTTTTAATTTCAATAAAATTAAATTGGCTTCAAAACTTATTCTAAATGTTTAATAAAACTCTACCATAAGCTTCATAAATGTTTTGTATAGTAGGATTTTTATTTCTTAGATAAATTTATTTATTTTTGTTTATTAAAAGAAATTTAACTAGCCTATATAATAGTTGTAAATCAGTATTTTCGCTGAGATTTTTACTAAAAAGTAGTATTGTCTCCGGCGCTCAGAGGATGGGAAGCTTGGCCTACTTTTGGGGATGATTGTGAGGGAAAAGGTAGGAGATGGCAGCTAACCCAGATAGAGTGAGCAGACTAACCAGAAACATAGCTAAAAAAACAGGAAGCATAACTATAATAAGATTTAAATAGTTTGAGAGCAAGCGTTAGTTAAATTTCGGTAAATAACACAAATTAAACATTGGCTCCTCTCCAAGTTAACAGCCAAATATGACAGCTCTATGCTCAACATGTGTCAATCGCTTGGAGCAAGGCCGCCAGGAGAAGAAATTGGTTAAGCCAAGGGCAAGAAAAAACGAAAGGTGCTGCCCTTGCCAAGTTGACTTTCAACCGAAATCTGACCACCTTGAAGTTCAATCAACCGGCGGGAGATGGCTAAGCCAATGCCGGTTCCCCCAGAATGCCGAGCGCGGGATTGGTCAGCCCGCCAGAAGCGCTCAAATACATGGGGCAAATTTTCTGGGGCAATACCGATGCCTGTATCAACAACCGCGATCCAGAGCTTTCTGGGTTCAGTCCAGGCAAGTATGGTAATCACACCATTAGAAGTGTAACGCAGGGCATTGCCAAGCAGGTTAACAAGTACCTGCTCTGTGCGGTCAATATCAGTCAACACAGAAGGCAGCTGGGGTGGACACTCTAATCGCAGGACTGGACCATCTTCGAGCACCTGGTCGGAAAACCTTTGCACCAATGACTCTAACAGGGGACGGAGATTCACCGGCTGCAGATTAATCGGCAGATAACCAGCCTCTGCCTTCGACAGTTCTTGCAAATCGTTGACCAACCGCTCCAACCGCTTGGTTTCTCTGGCTAGGCGCAGATAAATCTCTGGAGACGGTGAAATCCTCCCGTCCGCAAGTTCCTCCAGGTAGCCTCGCAAGACGGTCAGTGGAGTCCGCAGCTCATGGGTCAGATCTCCAATCAGTTCCCGACGCCGCTGTTCCACCCCTTCAAGACTGGCAGCCATGCGGTTAAAACTTGCACCAAGTCGGTTGAGTTCTGGAACGTCACTTGCAGGCAGCCGCTCATCTAGCTGGCCTGAAGCAAACTTTTGGGTAATTTGTTCCATCTCGGTCAAACGCTGCATAATCAGTTTCGACACCCAGTAACTCAATCCCCCGGCTGCAGTTGTGCCAACGATGACTGAGTAGAAGGTGCTGCGACTCCAGGCAATTTCGAACCCTTTCACCAGTTCGAGCCGGGCAGAGCGTAAATAGAACCCCCTTCCTTCTAGTTGATCTAGGCGCAAGACAAAAAGGCGAGGTGAAGACACTTTGCCAATAATGACTACGCTGCTTACTCCCACCATCATTACCAGTAAGTGGGAAAGAAACAGCCGCGATCGCAAGCCCACCCTAGCCATTGGCATCACTATACAGTTAGGTCTTCAAACTTATAGCCTACGCCAACAACGGTTTTTATAAAAGTTGGATTGGCAGGGTCAGGCTCAATTTTTTTCCGCAACCGGGCGACATGAGTATCCACCACCCGCTCATCACCAAAAAAGTCGCTACCCCAAAGTTTGTCAATCAGCTGAGTGCGGTTCCACGCCCGACCAGGATTGCTGACAAACGTAGTTAACAGGTTAAATTCCAAGGTTGTTAACTCCAGGATTTCAGAGCGATCAGGACTGCTCTGGCGGCTGGCAGAGCGTTGATCCACATCTACTATAAAATGCTTTGTACGATATATTTGATGTTGCCCGCCTTGCCGCAGACTACGCCGCAATAGCGCCCTGACTCTGGCAACCAATTCTCTGGGACTAAAGGGCTTAACGAGGTAATCATCGGCTCCAGTAGACAAGCCAATAACGCGGTCGATTTCCTCACCCCTAGCCGTCAGCATCAAAATATAGGGGTCTTTTGCACCCGGTTTCTGTCGAATTCTGGCACACACTTCCAGCCCATCTAAACCAGGGATCATCAAGTCGAGGATAATTAAATCCGGTTGTTGTTCTTGAAAAACCCGCAATGCACTCAGTCCATCGCGGCAGGTGTGGCAGGAAAATCCTTCTGTGTCTAAAGTTAGCTGGATCAGCCGGGCAATTTCCGGTTCATCCTCAATAATCAAAATATCCATTGCTCTCAAAAGCCTGAGCACAGTACAGTGTTGCCAATGGATGTAACATTACTACAATTTGAACTAGAGCCGATAGCTCTAGCAACCCTGGCGCTGGCGGTAAGCGCAGCTATGCCGCTTATCTATCGCTGTTGGTTATAGTTTAGGAAAATACTTCCCACGAGAATGTATCAGGCTCGTTTTCGTCAACTCCACCGCCAACTTGCCCCTGTGATGGTTCTGCCGGTTCTACTGACATTGATTACAGGAAGTCTCTATCAAATTGCCGCTCTGGCAGGCAAGGAGGATAATTTCGGCTGGTTGCTCGATTGGCACAAGGGTCACTTTGGAAGCCTAAATATAGAGGCAATCTATGTCTTCCTCAATGCCTTAGGTTTACTCACCATGGCAATCACTGGCTTCTCGTTGTGGTTTCAGGGCCGACGCAAATCTAGGAAACGAGGTGGTGAGAATTGAAGTTGAGATTCAAAACCCTTCTGGGGCTTGGTGCAGCGGGTATAATTGCTATATTAGCAGCAATCGGATACTGGTATGTATTTATTGCAGGTTCTCCTCAGTTAGACCGTCCCCAGTTGATAAAAGATAAAAGATTGAAGTTTCAGCTGGAAACGTTCAAAAGTGCCGCCATGGGCGAAGTCCGTACCTATGGAGTGATTTTACCGCCTGGCTATGCCCAGCAACCGCAACAACGCTATCCAGTAATTTTCCTGCTGCACGGTGGACATGATGATGCTCGTGCCTGGGAGGAGAAGATTGCTGCTTCGTCCGTGCTGCATTCTCTCTACACGAAACATAAACTGCCTCCATCGATTATCATTACACCAGACGGTAATGATAATCGAGGCTCTAGTCCCCTTTGGGACCCTCAATACTACGATGGTTCCAACGGTAATGTCGGTACAATGATTGGATCTGAGTTGGTTCAAGTAGTTAAATCGCGCTACCGAACACTGGAGTCACCTCAGTTTTGGGCAATCGGAGGGCTTTCTTCAGGGGGTTGGGGAGCTTTTAATATCGGTTTGCACCACTTGGATAACTTTAATATTCTGTTTAGCCATGGCGGTTACTTTACTGACTCTAGTGGTTCTGCTAATAGCCCACAGTACCTAGTTCAACAACTGCCAGTGCAAAAACGTCGGCAATTGCGTGCCTATATCGATGTTGGGCAAGGCGATCATAGATTTCTTGACTCTAGTGAGCAGTTTCATCAGACGTTGGACAATTTGGACATTGCCAATGAGTTCCGTGTCTTTCCAGGAGGCCATGGGATTTCCGGCCCTGATGTAGGCTGGAACTACTTTCACAAACATCTAGCAGACTCATTGAGTTATGTAGGGGATCAGTTTAAGATATCCCTGGTTTCAATCCCTGAAAGGAATTCATCAGTCTCTCCTTCCCCACAGCATTGAAATTATACCATTTTATTCAGCGATTTTTTACTTTTTAGGTTGTCGATAAGTGAGGAGTTACTGTGCTGACGCGACGCACTCGGATTGGGCTATGGACGGCGTCACTCTTAACAGGCTTAGTGGGAGTCGTCAATTTGCTGTCGGCGGTGACACCTAGCTTGCCACAAAGGATAGCGTTGCTGAAGCAATTTTTTCCCTTCTACATTCGGGCAGGTGGGCATCTGTTTGCCGCGATTACCGGCTTTGTGCTGCTGACGCTGGCAACTAATTTGTTAAGACGCAAGCGCGTTGCTTGGTTGCTGACAGTTAGTTTGTTAGTTGTGTCGATCATCAGCCATTTGGTGAAGGGATTGGACTATGAGGAAAGTCTGCTAGCTGGGGTGTTGCTACTCCAATTAGTCCTGATGCGCCATGTATTTACCGCTCAGTCGGATCGTCCTTCAATTGCCCAAGGTATTTGGGTGTTGATTGGGGCGTTGCTGTTTACACTTGCCTATGGGACGGCAGGCTTTTTCTTCCTAGACCGGCTATTTACGGTTGACCACCACACAGTCAACTTTAATCTGAAGGACGCACTGCTTCAGACCCTGGCGATGTTCTTCACAGCGGATAATGCCGGGCTGGAACCTAAAAAGCGGTTTGGTGAATTTTTTGCGAATTCGATTTATGCCGTTGGCATCATCACACTAACTTATGCCCTGTTGATGCTCTTACGACCAGTGTTGCTGCGTGACTCAGCTGAAGCATCGGAGCGACAACGGAGTAAGGAAATTGTGCAGCAGTATGGGCGCTCTGCTTTGGCAGGATTTACTCTACTCGAGGATAAGTCTTACTATTTCAGCCCATCGGGTCGTAGTGTGATTGCTTATGTGCCGAAGGGTCGGGGCGCGATCGCACTGGGCGACCCAATTGGTCCGCCAGAAGACAGGCAGGAGACGATTTTGGGGTTCCAAAACTTTTGCGATCGCAATGATTGGTATCCAGCTTTTTACCAAACCTTGCCAGATGACCTCGACCTCTACCGCTCGTTGGGCTTCCGCGTGGCGCAAATTGGGGAGGAAGCGATCGTAGATCTTCATAGCTTTACCCTCAAGGGAAAAGCTAACCAGAACTTAAGGACTGCCATCAATCGCCTCACCAAGTCGGGGTATCAAATCACTTTTTATGAGCCACCGATTGCGGATGAGTTGCTGCGGCAGCTAAGGGAGGTTAGTGATGAATGGCTCCAGCTGATGAATGGGGCGGAAAAACACTTCTCTGTGGGCTGGTTTTACGATGCTTATGTGCGTGATAGTCGGGTGGCAGTTATCTACACCTTAGAAGGCCAGATTAGCGCTTTTGCCAATTTGGTATCGGGGTATCAGGCGAACACAGTCGCGGTGGATCTGATGCGGCGGCGGACTGAGGTTGAGAATGGGACGATGGAATTTTTATTCGCCTCGATGTTGCAGCACTTCCAACAGTTGGGGTACGACGGCTTCGATTTGGGCCTATCGGCGCTCTCTGGTGTTGGTCAAACTCAACAATCTCCGCGCTTAGAGAGGGTGTTGCGCTATCTGTATAAGCACTTGAATCAGTTTTATAACTTCAAGGGGCTACACAGCTTCAAAGAAAAGTTCAACCCTCGCTGGGAACCTCGCTATCTGGTGTATCCCGGTTTACGAGCACTGCCAGATGTGGTAGTGGCATTGGTGCGGGCTGACTCAGGCGATCGCTTGTTGGATTATTTCAAACCTTAATCTTTAAAATACCAACTAAGAGGCAGGTGAAACGTACAATTCATTGAGCCGAGCCAAAACTTCTGTGCTGTGAATCGCTGGATTGACCTTCACAAACGTTTCACGCAAAATCCCGTTTGGGTCGATGAGAAAACTGTGGCGCATCGATAAAAAGCCAAGCCAAGAGCCGTAAGCCTGACTCACTTCGCCAGTCGTATCCGCTAACAGCGGAAATTTCAGCCCTTCTGAATCACAAAATTCGGCGTGGGAATCGACGGAATCCGCACTGACACCTATAATCTGGGTGTTTTTATCCAGGTACTTTGGCAAGTCTTGCTGAAACCGGCGAGCTTCTAGGGTGCAACCAGTGGTGAAGTCCTTGGGATAAAAATAGAGAACTACCCACTTGCCGCGAAAGTCTCTGAGGGCAACTTCGCCATCCCCAGTGTTGGTGGGTAAGGTGAACTCTGGAGCAGGTTGATTTACAGGGGGTAGCTTGCCGCCAAGCGCGATCGCTGCTGGTGCAAAATTCAACCAGGCGAGGATGGCAAAACAGCAGACGGTGAATAAAGTGCCAACAAAGGTGCGACGGGATATCATCTTGCCAACTGAGAGCTGAACTTTACACAAGTTTACCAAAAAGGGGGTGTAGGGGGTAGGGTGTGGGGTGTAGGGTGTAGGGAACCCCATAGATAAATCCTTGGGATTGGAGCTTAAGATCACAAATGTAACTTCGGGGGGACCTGAGGTAAGACTCGTACCGTGAGCGAAAAAGAACCTACCACCGAAAAACTCACCACCGCAGTCGAGCTGTTTGAAGTTCTGCCTGAGGAGCCAGTTGTTTCGAGTAAGCTGCGTTTATGGAATGGGATTACTGCCGAGTACTACCACCACCACCCAAACAGCCTTGCTTCACCAATGCTTCAGGAGCATCTAGTTACGGTGAACTGCGGGCATCCGTATAATTTAATACAGCGTCTTTCTGGGCGCGTTCATGAAGGGCGTGTGGTCAAAGGCAACATCATACTCACTCCTGCGGGCCATCCAACCGAATGGACATGGCAGAACGCAGTAGATGTTCTACACCTGGGCCTTACAGATGCCTTTGTCGCGAAAGTCGCTTCTGAAGCATTGGAGATGAATCCAAACCAAGTGGAGATTGTGGCTCACTTTAATGTCCACGATCCAATGATTGAGCAAGTGGGAAGAGCACTTCTGTCAGAACTCCAATCCGAAAGCACGAGTGGTCGGCTTTATACTGAGTCGCTCACGAATGTGCTAGCAGTTCATTTACTCAAACACCATTCAGCAGTCAGTCGTCTCCCAGAGCAGACCACCAGTAGCTTACCACATTATAAACTCCGGCGTGCGCTCGAGTATATCAATGCCAATAAATATGAGGATCTCACCCTAACTGAGATTGCCGAGTCGGTGGGGATGAGTCCGTACTACTTCGCACGGCAGTTCAAGCAGTCAACAGGGCTGGCTCCTCATCAGTACCTGAGTGAGTGCCGCATCGAGGTTGCTAAAGCGTTGCTAAGCGACACCCATGAGTCCATTGCTGAAATTGGCTTACGCTTGGGCTTCAGCAATCAGAGTCACTTCACGGCACAGTTCCGCAAGCTGACGGGGACAACACCCAGGGCTTTTCGTCAGTCCCTGTAGTCATCAAACACAGAGTCCAACAACAAGAACAGGAGTGGCAGAAATATTTTGCCCTGGCTACAGCCACAATTTTCGCAAGAACACAACAATTTTCGCTAATTGTTGGTAGAAGCTTGCTGGCGACACTAGTAATCTTGGCAGTGTGCGGTAAGTTCTTCGCCGATCTCGCCAGCCCCCTTTCCGGTTTCATCAATGGCAGCAAGCTGCGGATTGATGGCGGTTTTGTGGATTCCGTGGACTAGGCGCACGCCACCAATAACTAATAAGAAACAAAACAGGAGCAGAACATGAAGAGCATTCGCTTTGAGGATTACGCAAACAAGTATGAGTCGTTCCACATGGAGAGACACGACGGCATCCTAGAGGTGGCGCTCCACACTAATGGTGGCCCGATGATCTTCAGCAAAACAGTACATGATGAGCTGGGCTTTGCCTTCGCCGATATCGCCGCTGATCGCGAAAACAAAGTGGTTATCCTGACTGGCACAGGTGAGAAATTTTGCACCGACTTCGACCCGGAGAGCTTTAAGAGTTTTAAGGGCTTGGGAGACGACATCACCGCGAGTGGATGGGACCAGACTGTTTGGCGTGGCAGGCACAACATCCGTAACTTGCTTGATATTCCTGTTCCAATGATTGGCGTGGTCAATGGTCCAGCTACTGTACACTGCGAGCTGCCTTTGTTGTGCGACATTGTGCTGGCTTCGGATACTGCCGTGTTCCAAGATTCTTCTCACTTTGGCAACGGTGTCGCTCCCGGTGACGGTATCCAAGTTGCCATGCTGTTACTGATGGGCCTTAATCGAGGACGTTACTTTTTTCTTACAGAGCAAAAACTTTCGGCACAAGAGGCACATGACTTAGGGCTAGTCAGTGAAGTTATGCCACCCGACCAACTGAGGCAGAGGGCGCGTGACCTTGCTGCACCGATGACAAAGCTGCCACCATTAGCCCTACGTTATGCGCGAGTGCTGCTCACTCAACAACTAACCTGAGTTCGATGTAAGCGAATTGCCTCAAAGCACTCTCCCGTATGGTTTT
>CAXUIG010000002.1:0-80992 GCA_964250845.1 uncultured bacterium
TCACCGCTCTTACCTAGATCACGTTCTGGCTTTCCTGTCAATGCGTAAGTCCTAGAGTTCTGTACTTTCTTCTAAATCAAAAGTTTTCGAGCGCCCGTACCCAGGAGCCTCCTGCCGCAGTAACTTCAAAAACACAAAGTTAGTGCCATTCGTCACCATGCCGTACAGCGGTCGATTCGGGGTAGGAGTTGCCAGCATATAGGTCAACGCCTGGGGAATCCCGACTTTGAGCGAGAACTCCGCTCGTTTGGACTCAATGACCAACACCCAAAACTGCTCTTTGAGCACGAGGACATCTATTCGTCCTCGAATCTGCTTACCCTCATCTTCCGCTTGGAGCAAAACTTCCTGTTCAGTATTGATGTAAAATGGTGGCAGGTAAAACCCTGCCAGATCCAGCAGTGGTGAAACGATCGCCATCTTGACAGTGTTTTCTAGCACGGAGCGAGTAGATAGGTTGGCATAGATAGCTTTCACTCGTTCCAGTCGTTGCTGCTCCTCAAGAGTTAAGGTTGGCAAATTCTCGTACCACTCTGAAAAAAATTCAGCATTTTCAACCTGCTGCAACCTAAATCTTTGCTGTAGGTCGTACAGTGTGACTTGTTCAACTGGAATGGTTTGTGCCACAACTGCCTCCTGCCTCTTGCACTGAACCGTTTTCGTTACCGATTAACATACCACAAGTCATAGTATCGCCCATAATAAAAGCAGCATATAACGACTGCCGGGTGTGAACCCCGACCTCAGCTAACCCCGACTTCACCTAACGCATGATGCGCCTATGAGCCGCAAGCCAATTCTCGATCCCAATCGGGCTTACACCTTCAGCAACTACTTTGAGCTCAATGCAGACTCATTCGATTTAGTTGCAGAATTTGGCTATTCACTGGTTCGCGCTCAACTGCGATTACCCCAATTCGCCGGACAAATAGAACAAATCGACGCTTTAAAAGAGCGAATTGAAGCAATTCTCCCCTATGTAGATCTAGTTAACGAAACGGCTCGACGAGAAGTTTTAATTGCCCCGATTGTTTCAGAAATCGTCCGTATTACCCATGCTCGGCTGAGTATAGAGTATCCACTTCAGGTGAGCCAAAAATTGCAGGGGAGTCTGGACTATTATCTGAGAACGCAAACCCAGCTGTTAGTAATTGAAGCCAAGCAGGCAGACCTAACGCGCGGATTGACACAACTCACAATAGAGTTGATTGCACTGGATCAGTGGACGGAGTTAACTCAACCAGATTTGTTAGGAGCAGTCACTACAGGTAATATTTGGCAATTCGGGGTGCTGCACCGCGAGTCCAAGCAGGTAGAACAAGGCTTAAATCTTTATCGAGTCACTGAGGATATCGAAACTGTGATGCGAATTCTGCTGGCAGCACTGATCCCAAATGCTACTTCTACATCAAAATGATCGGGAGCGCCGAGCAAATAAAAAAGAGGCATACAGCCTCTAGATTGAAAAAAAAGGGCTCTCCTAGAATTTTAAAAAAATGTATTTATTGCTACAGGAATTCAAGATGCTCACAAGCTGAAAGCCCTGATTATGCTCCGTCATCAGCTGTTTTTATAGCCTTAAATTGAAGAGGATGTGTTTGAGCAGCTCCACAAATAATCGTCTAGCGACATCGTTGTTATCGTCGCTTTCTGGGGGCATTTCTACCAACTCCCCATCCACCAACTTATACCGAGTATCTGTACCATCGTCATAGGCGAGATATTGCTCCTCCGTAAAAATTTTAGGTGTTGGCGCGGCGGCTTGGGTCATGGCAATCCACCCTATGCGATCGGTGCTACTGCAATTTTACTTTGCCAACATCAGGCGATGATTACTCGATAAGATGAAGGCAGACAAAACAACCTGAAGGGAAAACCCTCATGAACTCAACGACTGTCTTGTTGACCCGCATTACCCAAACTCCTGGTCAGTGTGGTGGTCGTCCTTGTATTCGAGGGATGCGAATTCGAGTAACCGACATTCTAGAAATGCTGGCTGAAAACGTCAGCGTTACTGAAATTTTAGAAGATTTCCCCGATTTGGAGCTTGCAGATATTCAAGCCTGCTTACTTTTTGCAGCACGACGTACCGATTTTCCTAGACTGAGTGCATGAATATCTGGCTCGACGCTCAACTGCCACCGACTCTGGCGAATTGGTTGACAGATAATTTTGACTTAGAAGCTGCTGCATTGCGAGAGCTTGAACTGCGCGATGCTAAAGACACTGAGATTTTTGAAGCAGCACGAGTCACAAATGCTGTGATTATGACCCAAAATCGCCTGTTTTTGAACCATGCTAAATTAGCTATAACTCAGCCTGCTGGCTTATAATCCATTGTCGAAACTGTTTCACTAAAGTGTTTTCACTCACTGTTGAAAGTGTTTCGTTTTTGGAGAAACGCAGTGCCAGCAACCGGGTGATATTATCTGCTTTGAGCAGGGGTAATGCGACACTGCAATCGCGCATCTCATACTTGCCATCTTGCAGATAGTAGATCGTTAGAGATTGCCCATCGTAGCGCCAGATCTCAGGAATTCCCAAATCGGTGTAGATCGAAAACCGATCCAGTGAACTACTGGTAATATCCACTTCAACTGCTAAATCTGGGGGCGGAAATTGAGCTAAATCAATTTGCTCAACATCTCGTACCAATGCCTCATGCTGGATGTAGTAACACTGATCCGGCTCCAATCCACGTGCAAGGTCTTCGCGATCGCAGGTGCGTGAGCCTAAACTACGAATTTCTAAATCGAGTTCCTCTGTTGCTGCTTCAATGAATCGCCCGATCAGCTTCTTGTAGGTTTCATGGGGGTCAAGGGGCATACGGATTTCAAGTGTACGGCGATCGTAGGTCAGCCGAATCGCTGGCTCTGGTTCAAAGTCTTTGATGAGCGACTGATAGGTTTGCCAGCTTATGTTCCGAAGGATGACCCGATCCGGGCGTTGAATCAGAGTAGCAGTCATGATGGCTCCCAAAGATGGGTTGCTATGTCTAGTTTAGGCTAGTTTGGTAAACAAAAATTTGACCCTGGGGAATTCCGACTTTGAGCGAGAACTCTGCTCGTTTGGACTCAATGACCAACACCCAAAACTGCTCTTTGATCTTCCTAATCGCTGAAATGTTATCTTCAAGGCATTAAAGGCGGAAGGTGCTAGCATTAAGTATTAACGAACCTGAAGACATTTAAAAGCAGGACAAATGACCAGCGCTGACCAACCCCAAGAGATAACCGCACGGCTAGACGATATAGACACCCGCCTAGAAGAATTGGGCGATGAATTAGACGTAATTCGCACCATCCAAAACGCCAACAGACGCGAAACCCGCGCTAACAGCCAGACAGCCGCCTTTCTTAGAGCGCACTGTCGCTCAACTAGCGGACATTGCAAGGGAACATCAACAAGCGTTGAGAAGCGAGTCAACAAAACTTCGACCGCATCTGGCAATATCTACGCGATCGCTGCGGGTGGCAGCAGTCCACCCCAGTAAAACCGATTAGAATCACTCCTTGCCGATGTAGGTGACCTGGGTCAGATAGACATTGTCAACAATCAATCATTAGTGACAATTTCTTTTGCTTTTTGAAGCTTATAATTCTGTACAGTAACAAGTTGCCAACTGGAATCTTGTGAAAGTTCCAGAACCCATTGATGATAATTAAACAGACTCTCCCGATGTCCAACACTGATAAATGTTGTTTTTGTGTCTTGTAACTGTTGATATAAATTACCTTCATTTTTCAAATCTAAAGCACTGGTTGCTTCATCTAATATAGTGAATCTAGGATGAGTAACTAGTAGTCGTGCGAATGCTAGGCGTTGTTGTTCTCCCAGCGATAATATATTTTCCCAAGGAACTTCTGTATCAAAGCCTTCAACTCGACTTAGCAAGTTTTGCAAGTTAACTTGTTGCAAAACTTCTTGGAGTTCCGCGTCGGTCAGTTGAAGATTTGTATTGGGATAAAGTAACTGTTCACGTAAAGTTCCCAAGATGATATAAGGACGTTGAGGTAAGAATAAGACTTCTTCTAGGGGAGGTCGCACCAGACGACCAGTCCCTGCATTCCACAAACCAGCGATCGCTCTTAGCAGAGAACTTTTGCCTCGACCACTAGGGCCAACAATTAATAAACCTTCTCCAGGTTGAACAGAAAGTGATAAGTCTTCGACGATCACCTGCTCATAGTTTGGTGTTTGTAATGTGACATTCTCAAAAGCAAAATAGTTTTCTTCTATTGTTTTAATATTACTTACATTTTCGGGTTGTTTAGTTACTTCTTCTAACGCATCCGAAAACTCAGTTAAACGCTCAACGTAACTAGAAAAATTTCCAGAAGTGCCAAATTCAGCTATTAATTCTCCCAAAGCAGTAGCAAACAGATAGCTAGCTAAAGTAGCTTGTCCAACTTGTCCGAAATCAATTTCATCTTTAAGATATAAAGGTGTGAGTACTAAGAACATAAAAAATTCGATAGCAGCCTGATATCCTCTGTTAAAAATTTCTTTACCTCTCTCCCAATTAATCTTGCGTTCAGTGTTTTTTATAAGCTGACTAAATCGGCGCTCAATTAGATTTGATTCCTGTTTTTCTCCCCGGAAAAAAGCTATCGATTCAGCGTGATTCCGAACATGAGTTAGGCAATAATTGTAGTCGGCTTTAGATTCGAGTTCCGCTTGATTAATACTATTCAATTCTTGATTCAAGTAAATAGCAATTAAATTTCCTATAATCGTATAAAAAACTAGACCAACAGCAATCTGTCGGGAGATTGACCAGAGAATTATTAAAAATGTCGTCATTTGCAGCACTTTTTCTAGGAAAGTAGCTGAAAAACTGAGGGCATTACTGGTAATAGGTTCAATTTCTTGGGATAGACGTTGATCTGGGTTATCAATATGGGAGTTAAAGTTGATTTTATAATAAGCACGATTGCTCAAATATTTATCTAAAATTTGATTATTGAGCCATTTGTACCAATCAAGAGCAATTTCTTTTCTAACAAATTTAGAAATTCCTACTAAAAGCGTTACCAAGACAAGCCCAACAGCATAAATTGATATGGTTTTAATAAACTTAGGATAATCTTTTTCTTGAATGATGACATCGACCAAATAGCGACTAACGAAACTATTAAAAGCAGTTACACCTACAAGCGCGACTATTAATAATATCAGGAGAACGAGCATCCCCCATGCGCGAATAACTTCTGAGAATGCTCTTTGCCCTGACTTTGTTGGATACCAGTAAGGCCCAGCGATCCCTTTGACATCTTCCCAAAATTGAGTAAAAGGTAAAGAAGTATTTGTTAAGGCTTGAGCTTGAACGACTTGGGTTGGCATATTTTAGGAATTTAGCGTTGAATAATCAGTAATAAGTACCGAATGAGGAATCCCACTCAGCATTTGAAACTTGGAATCATCTTTGCACTTAGATGTTTGCTTGTGCTTGCTCGATGCCAGCTTTCAACCGTTCGGCTAAAATATGAACGTGGGGTTGAGTCCTTATTTTTCATCTCATATTACCTAATTGTTGAGTGCGGCTCAAAGCAGCAAGCACTGCATTGGAGATGATAGTTCGCATACCACCTTTTTCTAGCTCATAAAGACCAGCAGCAGTTGCTCCTCCAGGACTAGTCACCTTGTTTCGTAGGACTGCTGGATGTTCATGAGTCTGAAACATAAGTTTTACACTGCCAGCAATCGTATGCAATGTTAGTTCTTGAGCTTGTGTCCGAGTTAAACCCATCTGAACCCCTGCATCAATCATCGCTTCGATGAACAGGAACACAAATCCAGTACCCGCGCTACTTAACCCCGTTGCCATATCAAGGTGATGTTCATTTTGAGTAGCAATTTCCTTGCCTAATGCTTGTAAAATGACTTGGGTATGCGATCGCTGTATCTCTGTCACACTCGGTGATGCACTCCAGACCGTAGTTCCCTGACCAACCTGTACTGCAAGATTTGGCATTGTACGGGCAACGGCAGGATGATTCAACCCTTGACTGAGAGATGGAATACTCGCTCCAGCCACAATACTAATTACTAAAGCATTAGGTGAAATTTTCCCCCTAAGCATAGCCATAACCGCTGCCAAAACCTGGGGTTTCACCGCTAATATTACAATGGATGCGCCTTGCACCGCTTCTATATTGCAGGTTGTAGTACGTACTCCATATTCCCTTTGTAAATGAAGGCATCGAGCAGAAAGTGGATCGCTGACTATAATTAGATCAGGGTTTTGAAAAATTTTCGTCGATAACAATCTACTAATTATAGTTTCGCCCATCGTGCCACCGCCGAGCAAGGCAATTTGTAAATCTCCGAGCATATCTTATACCCAAGTTCTTTGGTATGTTATTGGCATTAAGATAGATTAGGCTGAATCACAGCTTTTAATACAAAGCCATGCTCTACATCCTCCAGCGCTTGATTAATTTCCTCTAGTGTGTATGAGCGACTAATTATGCTTGACCAAGCAATTTTTATGCTGGAATCACTATGACGTTTTAGTAATTCGATCATTCTGTAAAAATGGCTGAAATCAATTCCCCAAGTCCCGCGAATATCAATATGTTTTAGATTAATTTCCAGGTGTGGATTGATAAGAATCTCACCCGTGTTAGTATAATGCCCAACAATAACATAGCGACCTCCATTTCTCGTCATAGTCAAGCCCTCTTTGACAGCAATAGGAACGCCTGTTGCTTCAATAGTGACATCAGCACCGTGTCCGTGTGTCAATTCCAAAACCCGCTCAATATGTTGTCGTGGATCATCAGCTTTAATTACAAGGGTTTCATCTACGCCGAAGGATCTGGCAACTACTAATCGACTCTCAAATTTATCGATGACAATCACTTTGCCTGCACCTGATAGCAAAGCTAGAATTGCCACACTCAAACCCACAGGTCCGCAACCCTGCACCACGACAACATCACCGATTTGAATCTGCGCTCGATCAATTGCGTGTAGTGCAGTTGGTAAAGCACACCCCCCAGCAATGAATTGCTTTGGTGAGACTTGTTCAGGTAAAGTTAGAACTTTAACCCCTGGTTTGAGGTAAATCAGTTCAGACCAACCACCTAGTAACCCATCTTTCGCTGAGTAGGTGACACCATAAACTTTGCGTTGTGGACAGCGAGTGGATGCTTTGGCTACTAGACAATACCAGCAGTTGTAACAGGTTTCGTGGACATCCAGAAAGGTGATGATCGCTCCAGGGTGAATTAATTTACCATTGACATCACTAACCCGTCCACCTGTTTCCACAACACGACCAACTGAAAAGTGGCCAGGGATAATCGGATACGGTACTCCCTCTAAATGCCCATGTAGTAAATGTACATCAGTTCCACAAACCTCAGAATATAAAGTTTCAATAATGATTCCACCCGTTTCCAGGATAGGGTCTGGTAATTGTTGCAGTTTAACTGGGTGGTTAGGTGCAGTCATCACAGCTGCTAAGGGCATGAATCACTTCCTCACTATATTTACCAATTTGCCAATTGTTTTACCGAGCTATAGGACTCCTATTTGATTGCGTGAAAAAGCAAGCTTGCTAAAAGCTTACCCTATAAAGGTTTAGTTTTCAGTATGGTTAGCAAGATTCAATTAGGATTCCTATAGTAGGCAAAAAAATGATAAGTAGCCGTTATGAACTGTGTAGACTAGGACGGATGAAAATGGACATGGGCATAGGGCGTGGGGCATGGGAAATTGAGCGTCTGCTTCCTGCCTCCTACTTATCAGCGTCAAGACCACAAAATAATTTCACCGTTAGGAAGTAATCCGATCGCGGAAGTGAAAGTCACACGTTCTCCATCCATCGGCTCAACAACGTGAAAATTGCGTGTATTGAAAATGAATACATCTCCCACATAAGGTTGGAAGGTGATCATATCTGCATCTGCAATTACTGTATCACTATAGCCGTAGGAATCGATTTTATATTGCTCAGTTCCTGGTTGCCACTGGCGATCATAAATGCGTGTTTTACCATGATTTTTGGGAGACAATTTCAAGTATAAATTCCAGGAAAGTTGAGAAATAACTGTACCAACTTCCCATTCAGATTGTTCTAACGGGGCATAATCAATATGAAGTTGGGTACCCTGCTCTATTTTTCTGGTCAGTCCTGCATAATAACTACCATAGAATGGTTCAGAAGCAATTCGCACAGTCGCGCCTGTATATTGTCGGATTTGCACCATTAAGCGCTTTAATGGATTGAAGGAGGCTGCCAGAATGCAGTCTCTTAATTTAGTTGCCCGCTCTACTGCTTGAAAATAAGCTGCTTTACTAATGCGATTATATTCAAATACTGTGATGCCAATTCGCTCAATCTTGGTATTCACATCTTGATAGCAGTCAAAGTTGATCAATTGAGCTTGAGCAAATAACATTTCACACTCTTGGGGTGTGGCAAATTCTTTTAGCCGAATTAAAGGAATTCGATTTTCAAACAGCATTCTTAAAGATTTTGTACTTAAGAGATACTCTTGCTTTTGTTCCCAAACCTTGGATTTAATCTGGTTATAAGCAGTCATAATACAGTTCCTTACATTTAAATTTCAACTCAACTGAACCTTCCCCAATCCCGCCAAGGGTAGCTGAAGATACCAGTAAGGCTCAGCGATCGTTTTTACCTTAATATCTACGGCATGTGGGCTAAATAAGAACTTTGTTGAATAGAGGTTGTAGTGGTGTGTGGTCGCGGCTCACCAAGAATTCAGGTCTAAGTTGCCCCTTGAAGCTTGGTATATTGTTGATGCTGTTATAAGTGATAATGAGGAGCCTGCGGTTGTAAGGAGAAATGTTGGGTGCTGATCCGTGGACTAAATTACAGTGAAAGAAAAGGACAGACCCTGAAGGGCCTTTTGGTGCGACGATACCTTTTTCCACAGCTAGTTTGGCGAGCGTTTCTTTACCGAGGGAGTACTTGAGAGCAGCACTGACATTAGACTTCCATTGAATTTTTTGTCCATTAACTTCAGATGACTCTATTTGTTGTTCCAAATGAGCAAGGCTCTCTTTGTGAGAACCAGGAATGAAATACATAGGCCCGTTAAACTCATTACATTCATCCAAGAAAACCGCAACATTTAATGCATTAGGGGATGGCATACCATCTTCTTTATCCCAAAATACAAAGTCTTGATGCCACGGCCACAAATCTCCTCCAAAAGCTGCTTTAAAGTTGATTTTAAACTGGTAGACATATACATCGCTATTGAGAATCTTGCAGGCAGATGTTAGGAAACTGGGGTGCCGAATCAAGGAATGGAAAACTTCTGTGGTGGTGTGACATCCATGAAGGGCGCGTACTGTTTTGTTGTCTTTTTCTAAAATCCGTCCTGGTGTATCTTTTTCTATCAAATCCTCAACTGCAGCGTGCATTGCATCGACTTCTTTTGTCGATAAAAGCTCTGGGATAAATAGTAGTCCATGTTCTCCATAATATTCTATTTGGTCTTTCGTTAATTTCATATTTTTCTCCATCTGCTTGGTATAGGACATAACTATTGTTTTGATGCTTCAAACCAACTCATCACTAATAGAAACTTGTGTTGATTCACACTCAGTCAATTGCAAAGTTTTCCTCAATGGCGATCGCTCTTTTAAAGAAAAATGCTCCTGATGGGTAGAATCTGATTATCTGGAGAGGGTTGATACCCCATCACCCGTAGCTTCTTGTGCTTGCTCAATGCAAGCTTTCAACCGTTCAGCTAAGACCTGAACGTGGGGTTGACTCATCATCGTGATATGGTTGCCTGGGACAAAATGGACATCCACTGATTCGGCAGAAAACTTGCTCCAGCCCCAGGTCACATCCTGCAAAATCTCAGAAAGTACCTCACTATTAGACTCCTCAACGGCGGAAGTTTCGCTGGCGCGCAAGAAGGTAATTCGGCTTGGATAAACCTGTTGTGGCACATAATTAACTAGAGAGTTAGCTTTGAGAAGTTGCACCTTATTATTAAGCTGCGTAATTTCATCGTCGGGAGGCAGAATATCAGCATTTTTTAACCTTTGTAGAACGTATTTCAGTTGCTCCTCCCAAACCAAATATTGAAGAGTTTCGTAAGAAATATCCAACTTTTTTGCGTAAACAATTTCGATTGCGCCCGCAAATTCAACCAGCCATTTAGCATTATCCCAATCAAAACCTGTTGGCTTTTCCTGATAAAACGGTGCTGTAGTATCAAGAATGGCAACTAAAGCAAGCTTATGGCCTTTATGAAGTAACTGCTGGGCCATTTCAAAAGCTAATTTACCGCCAAAAGAATGCCCTGCCAAGAAATACGGCCCCTGCGGTTGAACAACCTCTAGTGCTTGAATGTACTGGGCGGCTATATCCTCAACTTGGGTAATTGGCTCTGATTCTCCAGAAAGACCATTTGCTTGGAAACTGTAAAATGGTTGGTCTTGTCCCAGACAACGCGCTAAGTTATACAAGTAAAAAGGCTCGCCAGCCGCTCCTGGAAGGCAAAACAAAGGTGGCTTAGAACCGTTCGGCTGGATTGCTACTAAGGGAGACCAAATTGAGGAATCCGAATCCTCTTGCAGAATAGTCGCCAACTGTTCAATAGTTGGATTTTGGTAAAGGCTGGCGATAGGAATATCTTTACCAAACTGCTGTTTAATTTGAGCCATTAAGTAAGGAGTTAAAAGGGAATGACCACCGAGGTCAAAAAAGTTATCTTGTACTCCCACCTTGTCAAATTTCAAAATTCTTGACCAGATTTGCACCAGTTGCAGTTCTAATTGGTTGCGTGGTGCAACAAATTTGTCTGAGTCACTGGTGTAGGAAAATGTAGGCAAAGCACGGCGGTCTACTTTGCCGCTAGGAGTTAGTGGCAAGCACTCCAACATCACAAAAGCATTGGGTACCATGTACTCTGGCAGCTTTGTTTTGAGGAAATGGCGCAGTTCGCTAATTGTCGGTGTACAGTCCTGATGTGCTACCACGTAGGCGACTAGGCGCTTATCACCGGGAGTGTCTTCGCGGGCGATGACACAACATGCTTGCACATCACCATGTTGACTCAGTACTGCTTCGACTTCTCCCAATTCGATCCGGAAGCCTCGCACCTTAACCTGATTGTCGATGCGTCCTAAGAAGTCAATATTTCCATCCGGTAAATAGCGTGCTAAATCCCCAGTTTTGTAGAGGCGGGAGTGCGTGTCAGTGCTAAAGGGGTTGGGGATAAATTTCTCAAGTGTTAACTGTGGCCGGTTGAGGTAGCCTCGCGCCAAAGGGACACCACCAATGTATAATTCTCCTGCTAAACCGATAGGTACAGGCTGTAGATATTTGTCCAAAATGTATACCTGTGTGTTAGCAATGGGACGGCCAATAGGAGGAAGTAGCGGCCAAGTCTCCACTGAATTAGTCAGAGTAAAAGTAGTGACTACATGGCTTTCTGATGGACCATAATGATTGTGCAAAGTACAATCATCAGTGAGTTTGCTTAACCAGTGAGAAATGGCGGGAGTAATCTGCAACTGTTCGCCAGCAGTAATGATTTCCCGGAGATTACTCGTCACTGATTCACTACCAACAGATGCTTCAGCTAGTTGCTGTAAGGCAACAAAGGGAATAAACAGTCTCTCAACAGCTTTTTGTTGGATAAAACGTAATAAAGCCAATGGCTCTCGGCGCAATTCCTCCGTAATCAAGACCAATGTACCTCCAGAATACCAAGTAGAGAACATTTCATGAAAGGAGGCATCAAAGCTGATAGGAGCAAATTGCAAGGTTTTTGCTCCACTAGAAATTTTCATATTTTCCAGTTGCCACAGGATCAGATTGCAAAGGGCAAGCTGACTCATGGCTACACCTTTAGGTTTACCTGTAGAACCAGAGGTGTAAATCACATAACCTAAGTTATTCGCTTGTACACCTGTGGTGAGATTTTCCTGACTCAACTGGGAAATCAGTTGCCAGTCAGTATCCAAACAGACAATTTTCGCTGGATACTGGGGTACTCTCTCAAGCAATTGCTGTTGAGTCAACAGGATCGAAACAGCCGCATCTTCTAACATGAAACTTAGGCGTTCATTAGGATAGTTTGGGTCAAGTGGCACATAAGCCCCACCTGCCTTAAGAATCCCTAACAGTCCCACAATCATTTCCAGCGATCGCTCGACACAAATGCCTACCAACACATCGGCTCCCACACCCAAAGATTTCAGGTAGTGCGCCAACTGATTTGCACGACAGTTCAATTCATAGTAGGTCAGTTGTTGATTTTCAAACACCACTGCCACTGCATAGGGTGTGCGCTGTACCTGCTCCTCAAACAACTGATGGATACACTTATCAGAGGGATAATCCACTTGAGTGTTGTTCCACTCTACTAACAATTGCTGTTGCTCAGGTTGTGTCAGCAGTGGCAATTGCAAAATTTGCTCTTTGGGGTTAGCAACAATACCTTCAAGCAATGTTTGGAAATGTCCTAACATGCGAGTAATCGCCGCATCATCAAATCGGCTAGTATCGTAGCTAATCTTTACCAACAATTGCTTACCAGGGCTAGCGACTACAGTCAGAGGATAATTGGTTTGCTCAATGCTGTGAATATTGTCTATGGAGAAACTGTAATGGTGTGATTGCAGTGCAGCATCAACTGGATAATTCTCGAAGACAACTATGCTCTCGAACATAGGTGTTCGCCTAGGGACATCACTCCAGCCCTGGATCTCTACCAATGAACTATATGAGTATTGCTCAGACTCAACTTGCTGTACCTGTAAATCCTTCAACAAGGCTAACACTTGGGTATCTGCTGAAACTTGAACTCGCACTGGCAAGGTGTTGATAAATAGTCCTACCATCGACTCGATGCCGACAAGAGATGGCGGACGACCAGATACAGTTGCACCAAAAACTACATCAGTTTCTTGACTGTAGCGACACAGCAGTAATGCCCAAGTTGCTTGCACCAAATTATTCATCGTCAGTTGATGCTGCCGTGCAAAAGTTTGTAGGGCGGCTGTCGCTTGCACTGTAAGTTGGATTTGTTGCTCACTGTAGCTAGAGTGTAACTGTTTGCGGTTTGACGATGGTTTATCGACTGTCAAAGGAGTGGGTGCGGTAAAACCTTGGAGTTTTTGTCTCCAAAATTCTTCAGCTAGTGTTAAATCTTGTTTTTGTAGCCAAGCGATGTAGTTGAGGTAGCTTCTTGCCGTTGGTTGGTCAGGTAAAGTTTCACCCTGCAAAATTACTTGATAAAAGTACAATAGGTCTTTGAAAACCAAAGGTACTGACCAGCCATCGAGCAATAAGTGATGAGAACTCCAAATGAATTGATAACTATCTGCACTCAGTTGGATGAGATTGAGGTGCATCAGTGGTGCTTGAGACAGTTGGAAACCTTGTTGTCGCTGTGAGTGCAAAAAAATCTCTAATTGCTGTTGCTGCTCTTGTGCAGATAGCTCTCGCCAATCATGAGTCTGTAGATTGACATCCACCTGCCGATACACGACTTGAAGTGGCTGGGTCAATTGCTCCCAAACAAAAGCAGTCCGCAAAATTGAATGCTGTGCTATTACTTTCTGCCAAGCTTGCTCAAAAGCTGCCACGTTCAACTTCCCTGTCAAAGTGCAACTCAACTGCTCAAAATATACTCCTGAGTCTGGAGCATACAAACTTTCAAACAGCATACCCTGTTGCATTGGAGAGAGCGGGTAAATCTCTTCAATATTTTTACATTTACTTTGATCTATTCCTTGTTTCAATGCTAGGCTTGCCAACAGTTGATCTAGTTCTAGCTGGTTGAGCTTGACTAACGAGAAATCTGAGGGTGTATAACCGCCACTCTCAGGAGATGAACAATGAGCAATTAGCCCTTGTAATGTCTTGACAAATTCTTGCGCCAGACCTTCAATTGTGGCGTGCTGGTGGACATTTGTGCTGTAAGTCCAATTGATTTGCAGTCGTTCTCCAGTAATGATGCTGTTAATATCTAGCAAATAAGAGCGCTCGCCATGCACACTTTGGTTGTCTCCAGCAGACTCACTAGCCAGCTGCAGCCAGGAAGATGTATTGAGAAGTTGATCAAATTGACCCAGATAGTTGAAACTGATTTCTGCTTGAGGAAATGCCTGTAGTTGGGCAGCGATTTCTTCATCTTGACTCAGATAGCGCAATAAGCCGTAACCAATTCCCTTGTTAGGAATAGCGCGCAGTTTTTCTTTGATATATTTTAAGGCATCTGCTGGATTTTCTGTTGCTTTCAGTTCCACAAGTACAGGGAAAATGGTCGTAAACCAACCGATGGTACGTGACAAATCCACACCATCAATAATATCTTCCCGCCCATGACCTTCTAAGTTGAACAGCACAGAGCTTGAGTTAATCCATTTGCCCAAAACCAGCACCAAGGCAGTCAGTAGCACATCATTAATCTGAGTGTTGTAGGCTTTTGGCACATCTTGCAGTAAGGCACGAGTTTGTGCCTCATTTAACGACACTGATACTGTACTAGCAGATGCAACAGTGTTCACCCCTTGTGTATAGTCCACTGGGATGGAAAGAACTGCGAAGCGAGATTCATTGAGCCAATAAGCCACTTCGGATTTCAGGGCTTCTGATTGTGCATATTCTGTTAATTTTTCAGACCAATCCTTGAAAGAAGTTGTTTTGGCAGGAAGCGCGATCGCTTTACCTTTGGCAAGTTGCTGGTAAGCGGTTTGCAAATCCTCTAACAGAATTCGCCAAGAAACACCGTCAACTACCAAGTGGTGGATGACTATGAGTAATCGAGCGGGTTTGTCAACACCCAACCAGAAAAAGGCTACTTCAAATAGATTTTCTGACAGATTCAAACTCGCCTGTAAGGAAGTTGCCTTAGCTTCAATGGCAGTTTTTTGCTCACTCTCTGGGAGTGCCGATAAGTCTATTTGGGAAAAAGCAACGTTATCAGTCGGAGCAGAGTGAATCTGCTGCCAAGTGGAGTCAGAGTGTGTAAAACGTAAGCGCAGAGCATCATGCTGTAATAGCAATTGCTGCAATACTTGCTTTAATAGCTCTGGCTTGAGGTCAGATGGAACTGAGAGCAGAAATGATTGATTAAAGTGGTGCGGCTCTGGTAAATTTTGCTCAAATAAATAGTTTTGAATTGGCGTTAGAGGTAATGTCCCTGTGACTAATCCTTGTTCTATTTGGATAACACTCGCTATGTTTGCCACTGTGGCTAATTCCACAATTGTTTGATGTGCAAATAATTGCTTTAGAGTCAGTTGCAATCCTGCTTGCTTTGCTCTGCTGATGATTTGAATACTGAGAATGGAATCTCCACCAAGTTCAAAGAAGTTATCGTGAATTCCTACTTGCTCTACTCTGAGAACTTGTGCCCAAATCTGCGCTAGTATTTCTTCAATTTGATTGCGTGGGGCTACAAAACTGACTTCCAGTTCTCCACGGGAGTCTGGTGCGGGCAAAGCGCGGCGGTCTACCTTGCCGTTGGCAGTTAGTGGTAGGGACTCTAGCATCACAAAAGCATGTGGCACCATGAAAGTAGGCAATTGATGCAACAGGAACTGACGCAACTGGCTAATCGTGGGTGCATAGTCCTGATGCGGTACTACATAAGCAACTAAGCGCTTATCACCGGGAGTCTCTTCACGAGCAATGACACAAGATGCTTGCAAATCGCCATGTTGGCTCAGTACTGCTTCAATTTCGCCCAACTCGATGCGAAAACCGCGAATTTTAACTTGATTGTCTATACGTCCTAAGTATTCGATGTTACCATCACTCAAGTAGCGTGCTAAGTCCCCGGTTTTGTAGAGGCGGGAATGTGGATTAGTACTAAAGGGGTTGAGGATGAACTTTTCGGTTGTCAATTCTGGACGGTTCAGGTAGCCTTTTGCTAACCCCACACCACCAATGTACAATTCTCCTGGCACACCAATGGGAACAGCCTGTAAATACCTGTCTAGAATATATACAGTCTTGTTAGGCAGGGGACGACCAATAGGGATTTTTTTTAGATTGATTTCTTCACTAAACTGGGGAAGAATTTCAAACAGGGTTGCTGTGATGGTTGTCTCTGTGGGACCATAAGCGTTGAGCAGACGAACACAAGACATTGGGCTTTGTTGCCAAAGGGCAACATATTCGGGCAACATTACGTCTCCACCAACAATTACAAGTCTCAGTTGGCTGTTTCCATCTAACACTTGTGTTTTGACCCACTCTTGAGCCAATTGTTGCCAATAGGCTGTTGGGAGATTAACAACAGTGAGTCCAAAATCAGAAATTATTTTTTGGAAGCTTGTCAGAGTCCATACATCTGAGGTTCGGAGTACCAAGGTAGCGCCAACCATTAGTGTAGGAAATATCTGCTCCAATGAGGCATCGAAGTTTATTGAGGCAAACTGGAGTACGCGATCACTGTACACAAGTGCGTAAGCCTGTTGAATAATACAGCAGTGGTTGGCAATCGCGCCATGTGGGATGAGAACCCCTTTGGGTCTGCCTGTAGAACCGGAAGTGTAAATCACATAAGCAAAATTAGTTGCTTGCACCTCTGTGATTAGATTGTTCTGACTAGACTTAGAGACAAGGAGCCAGTCAGTATCCAAACAGACAAGCTGCGCTTGATGTTTAGGCAACCCCCCAATTAGATGCTGTTGGGTCAGCAGCACCGAAACTTGAGCATCTTCTAGCATAAAGCTAAGACGGTCTTGAGGATAGTCTGGGTCAAGCGGCACATAAGCCCCACCCGCCTTAAGAATGCCAAGTAGTCCCACCACCATTTCCAGTGAGCGTTCCACACACAACCCAACCAGCACATCCGCTCCCACACCCAAAGACTGCAAGTAATGCGCCAACTGGTTAGCGCGACAGTTCAATTGGTAGTAAGTCAGTTGTTGATTTTCAAACACAACTGCCACAGCATCTGGAGTACGCTGAACCTGCTGCTCAAACAGATGATGGATACACTTATCTAGTAGATAATCGGTTTGAGTATCGTTCCATTCAACTAATAACTGATGCTGCTCAATTTGTGTGAGCAAAGGCAATTGCGAAATCCGCTGCCTAGGGTTAGCAACAATACCTTCAAGCAATGTCTGAAAATGCCCAGTCATCCGCTCAATTGTGCTGGGATCAAATAAGTCAGTGCTATACTCCCATACACCCACCAGTCCAGCAGTAGTGTTCTGCATTGATAAAGACAAATCAAACTTGGCAGTTGCGCTTTCTGCTGGCAAAGAACTTATAGTTAAGCCAGCAAGCTCTACTTCAGATATGGGCGCATTCTGAAGTGCAAACATCACTTGGAACAGTGGTGTATGGCTGAGGTCTCTTTGTGGCTGCAATGCTTCCACTAGCATTTCAAATGGCAAGTCCTGATGAGCATAGGCATCCATTGCCATGAACCGAACGCGACTAAGTAATTCGCTAAAGCTAGGATTGCCTGCTAAGTTAGTACGCATTACTAAAGTGTTGACAAAGAAGCCAATTAACCCCTCTATCTCACTACGATTACGGTTAGCAATGGGAGAACCCACCAAAATATCTGATTGTCCTGTGTAGCGATAAAGTAACGTATCAAACGCTGCCAACAGCGTCATGAATAAAGTAACTCCTTGTTGCTGACTCAGTTTTGTCAGCCTACCAGTTAGCTCAACTGAGAGTGAAAACTTTTGATATGCTCCTGCGAAAGTCTGCACAGATGGTCTGGGTCGATCTGTGGGGAGGGACAACAAAGCTGGTGCATCTGCCAGTTGTTGTTGCCAGTAACTCAGTTGGTTTTGCAGTACATCCCCTTGCAACCAGTGTCTTTGCCAGATGGCAAAATCTGCATACTGAATCGGCAGCGGTGCTAAGGGTGAGGGCTGACCTTGAGAGTAAGCATTGTATAGTGCTGCTAGCTCTTGGACAAACACACCCATTGACCAGCCATCACTGACAACATGATGCATACATACTAACAAGACATGTTCTGTCTCGGACAGCACAATTAATGTTGCCGTAATTAATGCTTGGTTTGCCAAGTCAAACGGTTGAATAGCTTGTCGTTGCACTAATTGCTGGCTAGTAATTTCTTGCTCAGTTGTCGATAAATGCTGCCAGTCAATTACTGACATCCTCCAAGCAGTTTCTGTGTAAATAATTTGAGAAGGTTTTCCATCAACTATGACAAAGTTAGTGCGTAATGCTTCGTGGCGAACAATGATTTCATGCAAGCTTTGTTCTAAGGCTGTCACCCTCAGAGTTCCTACTAGGCGCAAAGCTAAAGGTATGTTGTATAAGGCACTGTTCGACTCGAATTGGTCTAAAAACCACAGACGCTGTTGAGCAAATGATAGTGGTAATTCTGCATTCTTTGCTCTTGGTAAGATGGGTGGAGAAGTTAGTTTTAAGTTTTGTTGCTGTAACTGCCCAATCAGATGCGCCAATTCCGCAACTGTTGCTCTGGCAAACAACTCACGCAATGGTAGTTCCACTTTGAGAATGTTGCGGATGTGTGAAACCAATTGTGTTGCTAGCAGCGAGTGTCCGCCAAGTTCAAAGAAGTTATCATGAATGCCCACTCGCTCTACTTTCAGCACTTGTGCCCAAAGGAGTGCCAGCATTTCTTCGATTGGGTTGCGTGAGGCAACATATTTGTCTTTTTGTTCGCTGTGTAAATCCGGTACGGGTAGGGCACGGCGGTCTACTTTGCCGTTGGGAGTAAGCGGCAGCGACTCCAGGATAACTATTGCATTTGGCACCATGTACTCTGGCAGCTTTGCTTTCAGGAATTGGCGCAGTTTGCTGATTGTGGGTGTACAGTCCTGATGTGCTACCACGTAGGCGACTAAGCGTTTATCACCTGGGGTATCTTCGCGGGCGATGACACAAGATACCTGCACATCACCATGTTGGCTCAGGACTGTTTCAATTTCTCCCAATTCGATGCGGAAGCCGCGTATTTTTACTTGATTATCAATTCGTCCCAAGTATTCGATATTGCCGTCACTTAAGTATCGTGCTTTATCCCCGGTTTTGTAGAGGCGGGAATCGGGGTAGTTGCTAAAGGGGTTGGGGATGAATTTCTCTTGTGTTAACTCTGGTCGGTTAAGGTACTCTTTTGCTAGACCATCTCCCGCAATATATACTTCTCCCGGCACACCAACGCCTACTGGCTGTAGTTGGGAATCTAACACATAGATTTGCGTGTTGGAAATTGGTCGCCCGATGGGAATAGTTGTAGCGCCTTCGGGGACATCCTGCACTAAGTACCAGGAAGTAAATGTTGTATTTTCTGTTGGTCCATAAACATGCAGCAGTCGCTGTGGCGCACCATTTTTCAGTACTTCTTTGACCCATTTAGGATCGACAGCTTCTCCTCCAAATAGAAGCTCCCGCACTGTATTGAAAGCACAGGGAACTTCCTGGGCAACTTGATTGAACAAAGCAGTTGTCAAGAATAACACGCTGATTCCTTGCGCTTGAATAAAGGTTGCGAAATCTTTTGGCGCCAGAGCCAAATCTTTGCTAACCCCTACCAGCCGTGCTCCTTGAAGTAGCGCTCCCCAAATTTCAAAGGTCGCAGCGTCGAAGGCGTAATTTGAGGCTTGTGCAATTACATCTTTAGCAGAAAAGCTCACATAGTCGGTTTGTTTGACTAATCGAACTACACCTCGATGGACAATGCTAACACCTTTGGGTTGACCTGTAGAACCAGAGGTGTACATTACATAAGCTAAGTTATCAGCTTTGATGTTAGTAGTCGGGTTCTGTTGTGTTTCTTGATTGATGAGATCCCAGTTTGTGTCTAAGTAAATTCCACAAGCTTTGTGATTGGGTAGTTTGTTAACTAGTTTTTCTTGAGTCAATAAGACTGATATCTGAGTGTCTTCGAGCATGAAGCTTAAGCGCTCTTGGGGATACTCTGGGTCGAGAGGTACATAAGCACCACCCGCCTTGAGAATTCCCAACATTCCCACCACCATTTCTAATGAACGTTCAACACACAACCCAACCAGTACTTCTGGTCTGACCCCAAGTGTTTGTAGATAATGGGCGAGTTGATTTGCTCTTGCGTTTAACTCGGCATAGGTCAGGTGTTGATCTCCAAATATCACCGCCGTTTCATTGGGTGTTTGCTCTACTTGCGCTTCAAACAACTGGTGAATGCATTTATCTTTAGGATATTCTACTGCTGTCTGGTTCCATTCCACCAGAAGTTGATGGCGCTCCTCTAAAGAAACAAGAGAGTGCAACTCATAACGTCCTTGTGGCTGGTTCGCCATTGCAGCAAGAACTTTGATGTAATAATCACTAATCCTATTGATTTGTTCGGAGCATAACTCACACACATCGTACTTCAAATTCAGTCCTACCTCAGACGAGCTTGGACTCACGCTGAATTGAGCAAGAAAAGTAAAGTTTGTTTGTTCAAAAAACTTTCCACCTACTAGCTGCAAATTATCGAGTCCCAGCACCTGTTCGTAGACATGGAAATGGGTGAAATTAAACGCCGTCTCAAACAAAGATTCACCACCCAAACTCCTCTGTATTTCCGCCAAAGGATAGCGACGGTGTGGCAACATTTCTCGTTCTGCTGCAAACACTTGCCGTACTAGTTCTATCCAAGTGCCTCCACCCAATTGCAGGCGAAATGGCAATGTATTGAGGAATAGTCCCAGGACTCGCTCACCATCACTTTGTTCAGGTCGTCCGTTAGCTGCTAAACCCGTTAGTACGTCTGACTCACCACTTAGGAAATTTAACACTCGCAGATGTGCAGCCAACAGCACACTCTTGAGTGGAACTTCTGCGGACTGAGCCAGTTGTTTTAAGCCTTCAAAAATCTCAGGAGATAAAGTTACCTCTTGAACACCAATTTCTGTAATATTGGTGTTTGTTGGTATAGAAGACCAGCGAGGCAATTTGGTGAAAGTGCTGTCATTTAACTTTTCACTCCAGTAGCGCTGAGTCTCGGATGAGGCGATCGCTTGTTGCTCTAAAGCTACAAAATCCCGGAACGCAATACTGAATTGTGGCGATACATAATCGACTTGCTTGTCTAAAAGCGACAAGTAACGCTTAAACAACTCACTCATCATTGAGGCAACACTCCACCCATCGAGAATGGCATGGTGGAAGCTCAAAGCCAGATTAAATGTCTCCTGTGTGCGACGATGAACAAAGAAACGCACTAAGGGAGGATGAGTCCAATCAAAATGCCGTTTCTTTTCGGCTTCAAACCAAGCAGCTAAGGCTTCTTCTTGCTCAGAATGATTCAAATGACACCAATCCTCCATTTGCAAGGGAACCTCAACTTGCTGATGAACCAGCTGCAACGGAATACTGAAATTACTAAGCTCAAATGAGGTTCGCAGTACAGCGTGATGATTGACTAAATCTTGGACAGCGACTTGTAAAAGTTGAACATCAAGAGGGGTTTTGAGGTGGAAACTGAAAATGTCGTGATAGACTGCACTATCTTGGCTGTACTCACTGTGGTAAATCATTCCCATTTGCAGTATAGCCAGAGGATAGGCATCCTCTAGACCATTAGGTAACTGCTGTTTGTCTGTTTGGGAAATGAGACTGAATGGTTGAGTTAATTCTAATTTTGTGGTGTCATTCTCTTGTGTTTTCAGTTCTTGGACTAGCTCGTGAATCGTCTGATGTTGGAATAGCTGTTGCACAGAGAAACTCAAACCTTGTTCTTTAGCTTGAGACAGCACTTGAATACTACGGATAGAATCTCCACCTAAAGCAAAGAAGTTATCATTAATACCCACCTGCTCAACACTGAGAACCTTAGCCCAGATGGCGGATAATATTTTCTCTTCAGGAGTGCTAGGAGCGACAAAAACATCTTCTAGTTCTGGTCTTGCAGTGTCAGGTGCTCTCAATGCGCGACGGTCTACCTTACCGTTTGCTGTCAGTGGTAGAGCTTCTAACTGTACAAAAGCACTTGGTACCATGTACTCTGGCAGCTTTTGTTTGAGGAAGCGACGTAGTTCTGCGGCTGTGGGAGATTGTTCTGTCTCCGGCACAACGTAAGCCACTAGACGTTTGTTGCCCGGTTCATCCTCGCGAACCACCACCACGCTTTCCCAGATGGCTGGGTGAGAAGCCAGTAGTGCCTCAATTTCTCCCAACTCAATGCGGAAACCGCGAATCTTGACTTGATTGTCGATGCGTCCTAAATACTCCAACTCGCCATTGGGCAAATAACGCGCTAAGTCACCTGTTTTATATAATTTTGAATTTTGAATTTTGAATTTTGAATTGTCAAAGGGATTAGAGATAAACCTTTGTGCTGTGAGTTCAGGACGATTGAGATAGCCACGCGCCACCCCAGCACCACCAACGTACATTTCACCAGGAACTCCAATCGGCACTGGCTGTAAATGTTCATCTAGCAGATACACCTGTAAGTCGGGAATCGGACGACCAATCACACTTGCTGTGCCATTCAAATCGGCTTTGCTCAATGGACGGTAGGTGACGTGTACAGTGGTTTCCGTAATCCCGTACATATTCACTAACAGGGGTGAGCGATCGCCGTGGCGTTCAAACCAAGGCTGCAAACTCTTCAGTTCTAAAGCTTCTCCACCGAAAATAACCAAGCGCAAGTTCAAGTCGCCAATAGTTACTTGAGATTGTTCTGCTTGAATTAACTGGCGGAAGGCTGAAGGTGTTTGATTGAGAATTGTTACTTTCTCTTGACACAATAATTGATAGAACGATTCGGGTGATCGCGTCACTAAGTAAGGCACTACTACCAGTCGTCCACCGTACAGCAGAGCGCCCCAAATTTCCCAAACAGAGAAGTCGAAGGCGTAGGAGTGGAACATTGTCCACACGTCTTGAGCGTTGAAGTTATACCAGGAGTTTGTCGCTGCAAACAGACGAACTACATTTGAGTGGTTAACTAAGGTGCCTTTCGGTTGACCTGTAGATCCTGATGTGTAAATGACATAAGCTAAGTTGTCATTTGTAGAGCCACTAATAAGATTGTCTTTACTTTCGGTAGATATGTCTTCCCAGTCTTTATCTAAGCAGACTACACGCGCCCCATGTTCCGGTAAACTAGTGAGCAATTTCTCTTGAGTCAACAGGACTGATACCTGTGAATCATTCAGCATATATGCCAAACGGTCTTGAGGATAGTCTGGGTCAAGTGGCACATAAGCCCCACCAGCTTTGAGAATACCAAGTAGTCCCACCAGCATTTCCAGCGATCGTTCCACACACAACCCGAGCAGCACCTCCGCTCCCACGCCCAAAGACTTCAGGTAGTGCGCCAACTGGTTAGCGCGAGTATTTAACTGCTGGTAAGTCAGTTGTCGATTTTCAAACACCACAGCTACAGCATCGGGGGTACGCTCTACCTGCTCCTCAAACAACTGATGGATACACTTATCAAAAGGATAATCTGCTTGGGTCGAGTTCCACTCAACTAACAACTGATGCTGCTCAACTTGTGTCAGCAAAGGCAATTGCGAAATCCGCTGCATAGGGTTAGCAACAATACCTTCCAGCAAGGTAACAAAATGCCCAGTCATCCGCTCAATTGTGCTTGCATCAAATAAATCAGTACTATACTCCCATACACCCACCAGTCCATCAGCAGTGTTCTGCATTAATAAAGACAAATCAAACTTGGCAGTTGCGCCTGATGCTGGCAAAGAGGTGATAGTTAACCCAGCAAGCTCTACTTCAGATATGGGCGCATTCTGGAGAGCAAACATCACCTGGAATAGTGGTGTATAGCCCAGATCCCGTTGGGGCTGCAATGCTTCCACCAGCATTTCAAAAGGCAAGTCCTGATGAGCATACGCTCCTAAAGCTATTTCCCGAACACGAAGGAGTAATTCGTTAAAAGTGGGGTGGCCTGCCAAGTTGGTACGCATGACTAAAGTATTGACAAAAAAGCCAATTAACCCCTCTATCTCACTACGATTACGGTTGGCAATGGGAGACCCCACTAAAATGTCTGATTGTCCTGTGTAGCGGTAAAGTAGGGTATCAAACGCTGCCAACAGCGTCATGAACAGCGTCACTCCTTGTTGCTGGCTTAGTTGCGTGAGTCCATCAGTGAGATCAAAGGAGAGTACAAACTTTTGATATGCCCCTGCGAAAGTCTGCACAGCAGGTCTGGGTCGGTCTGTGGGTAAGGACAACAAAGCTGGTGCATTTGTTAGTTGTTGTTGCCAGTAACTCAGTTGAGTTTGCAGTACATCCCCTTGCAACCACTGTCGCTGCCAGATGGCAAAATCTGCATACTGAATCGGCAGTGGCGCTAACGGTGAAGGCTGACCTTGAGAATAAGCATTGTACAGTGCTGCTAATTCTTGCACAAACACACCCATTGACCAGGCATCAGAGACAACATGGTGCATACACACTAACAATACTTTTTCTGTCTCGGACAGCACAATTAATGTTGCTCTGACTAATGGTTGGTTTGCTAGGTCAAACGGTTGAATAGCTTGTTGCTGCGCTAATTGCTGTGTAGCAATTTCTTGCTCGCTTGTTGGCAGATGTTGCCAGTCAATAATTGATAGTGTCCAATTTGTTCGTATTTGAATGATTTGAGAAGGTTTTCCATCAACTATGACGAAGTTGGTGCGTAACGCTTCATGGCGAGAAATTATTGCTCGCAAGCTTTGTTCTAAGGCAGCTCGATTGAGAGTTCCTACTAGACGCAAAGCTATAGGTAAGTTGTATAAGGGGCTGTTCGGCTGTAACTGGTCTAAAAACCACAGACGCTGTTGGGCAAACGATAGTGGTGATTGAGCATTCTTTGCTCTTGCTAAGATAGGTGGAGAAGTTAGTTCTAAGTCCTGTTGCTGCAAACGTTGAATGTTTTGGGAAAATTCCGCAACTGTTGGTGCAGTAAATAAGCTACGCAACGGTAGTTCTACTTTCAAGCTAGTACGCACGCGGGAGATGAGTTGCGTTGCTAGCAGCGAGTGTCCTCCGAGTTCAAAGAAGTTATCATGTATGCCTACTTGCTCTACTTTCAGCACTTTTGCCCAAATTAGTGACAAGATTTCTTCGATTGGGTTACGTGAGGCGACAAATTTGTCTTTTCGTTCGCTGTGTAAATTTGGTGTGGGCAAAGCGCGGCGGTTTACTTTGCCGCTAGGAGTTAGTGGCAAGGACTCCAAGATTACAAAAGCCTGGGGCACCATGTAGTCTGGGAGTTTTGCTTTGAGGAATTGCCGCAGTTCACTGATTGTGGGTGTACAGTCCTGATGTGCTACCACGTAGGCAACTAAGCGTTTATCACCTGGGGTATCTTCGCGGGCAATGATACAAGATGCTTGCACATCGCCATGCTGGCTCAGTACTGCTTCAACCTCGCCCAATTCAATGCGGAAACCTCGGATTTTTACCTGATTGTCAATGCGTCCCAAATATTCAATATTGCCATCACTTAAATAGCGTGCTTTATCCCCGGTTTGGTAGAGGCGGGAATGGGGGTAGTTGCTAAAGGGGTTGGGGATAAATTTCTGTTTTGTTAACTCTGGTCGGTTGAAATAACCCCGCGCTAAAGGGGTACCACTAATGTGCAATTCTCCTGGCACACCGATAGGTACAGGCTGTAAATATTTATCTAAGATGTATATCTGTGTATTAGCAATTGGTCGCCCAATGGGAGGAAGTAGCGGCCAATTCTCCACTGAATTAGTCAGAGTAAAAGTGGTGACGGCATGGCTCTCCGATGGCCCATAATGATTGTGCAAAGTACAATTAGTCAGTTGGCTTAACCAATGAGAAATGGCGGGAGTAATCTGCAACTGTTCGCCAGCAGTAATGATTTCCCGTAGATTACTCGTCACTGATTCACTACCAACATATGCTTCAGCTAGTTGCTGCAAGGCAACAAAGGGGAGAAACAGTCTCTCAACAGCTTGTTCTTGGATAAAACCTAACAAAGCTGATGCATCTCGGCGCAATTCCTCCCCAATTAAGAACAATGTGCCTCCAGAACACCAGGTAGAGAATATTTCTTGGAAGGAGACATCAAAGCTGATAGGAGCAAATTGCAGGGTTTTTGCTCCACGAGAAATTTTCATGTTTTCCAGGTGCCACAGGATCAGATTGCAAAGGGCAAGCTGATTCATAGCTACACCCTTAGGCTGACCTGTAGAACCGGAGGTGTAAATTATATAAGCTAAGTTATTCGCTTGTACACCTGTGGTGGGATTTTCCTGACTCAACTGGGAAATCAGTTGCCAGTCAATATCTAAGCAAACAAGATGTGGTTTGTGCTGGGGAAGTCTGTCGAGGAGTGATTGCTGGGTCAGCAACACTGAAACTTGAGCATCTTCTAACATGAAACTCAGGCGTTCAGTTGGATACTCTGGGTCAAGTGGTACATAAGCCCCACCTGCCTTAAGAATTCCTAACAGTCCCACGACCATTTCTAAAGAACGCTCGACACACACACCGACCAACACATCAGCTCCCACACCCAAAGATTTCAGGTAGTGCGCCAACTGGTTAGCGCGGCAGTTCAATTGGTAGTAAGTCAGTTGTTGATTTTCAAACTCCACCGCTACAGCATTGGGTGTACGCTCCACCTGCTCCTCAAACAACTGATGAATACACTTATCTTGGGGATAATCCGCCTGAGTATTGTTCCACTCCACTAATAACTGCTGTTGCTCAACTTGTGTCAGCAGGGGCAATTGGGAAATTTGCTGAATAGGGTTAGCAATAATACCTTCAAGCAACGTCACAAAATGACCCGCCATCCGCTCGATAGTGCTAGCATCAAACAAGTCAGTGTTGTATTGCCACACACCTACCAGCCCAGTACTAGTCTTTTTAATGAATAAAGTCAAATCAAACTTGGCAGTTGTCCTTTCTGTCGCTAATGGACTGACAGTTAACCCAGTCAGTTCTACTTCAGATATGGGCGCATTTTCGAGGACAAACATTACCTGAAACAGTGGTGTATGACTCAGGTCTCGTTGTGGCTGCAAAACTTTAACCAACTCCTCAAACGGGAGGTCTGGATGAGCGTAAGCTTGCAGTGTCAGTTGCCGCACTCGGTTCAGCAACTGTTGAAAGCTGGGATTGCCTGACAAATCGGTACGTAGTACTAAAGTGTTGACAAGAAAGCCAATTAACCCTTCAAGTTCCAAGTGATCGCGTTTAGCAATGGGCGTGCCCACTACAATGTCATCGGAGCCTGTATAACGATAAAGCAAGGTAACAAATGCTGCGAACAGCGTCATGAATAGGGTGGCTCCCTCTTGCCTAGTAAAATTGGCAAGCGCTTCACTCAGTTCAATTGAAAGTTCGACACTTTGGAGTGCGCCCCGGAAAGTTTGAATGGCTGGTCTAGGTCTGTCTGTGGGTAATTCTAGTAAGGTAGGAGCGTTTTTGAGTAGTTGCTTCCAGTAGTCAAGCTGCGTTTGGAGTGCTTCTGTTTGCAACGACTGCCGTTGCCAAATAGCAAAGTCGGCATACTGAATTGGTAACTCAGGTAGCTCTGGGGACAATTTATTGCAGAGGGCTGAGTAAATGGTTCCTAATTCCTGCATCAATACGCCCATTGACCAACCGTCAAAGACAATGTGGTGTATTGTTAGTAGCAAGACGTGTTCTACCTCTGTGAGTTTAACCACAGAAGCTCGGATTAAAGGAGAACTAGCAAGGTCAAAGGGTCGAGTAGCTTCTGCCGTGGCTAATTGTTGACAAACAATTTTTCTTTCACTTTCAAGTAGTTCTGTTAGGTCTACTACTGGAACACTTAAAGTTAAGCTGTCAGCAATTACTTGGACTGGCTGCTCGTTGATGGTGCGGAAGTTGGTACGTAAGGCTTCGTGGCGGGCGATAATTTTGTTGAGGCTTTGCTCTAGCGCCACGACGTTCAAGTAACCATGAAGTTTTAGAGCTGCTTGTTCGTTGTAGAAGGGGTTATCTGGTTCCAACTGGTTTAATAACCAGAGTTGTTCTTGGGCAAAAGACAAAGGTAAGTTCTGAGGACGCTCGGCTTTGATTGGGTGTAAATCTGTAGCGGTGGCGATCGCATTTTTCTGGTGCAGCAACAAAATAAGTTCTGCTTTATACTTAACCAGTAAATCACGAGTTTCTGGTGTCAATACTCCTTTTGGCGCATTAACACGCAACTGCTCACCTTCAACCCACAACTTCACACCCTGCTGCGAAAGTTCAGCTACAAATTGCTTGATATTCACAGAATCATTACCTCCAGATTTTTACCTAATTCGTAATTCGTAATAGCCTACGGCAAAGCTTGTGCCTACGGAATCAAAAAGTATGTTTACTCATATTGCGATTTCTTCTCTATCAATTGCACCTAAGTTTGTATCTGGTTGTGATTGTTTTTCTACCTTTGGCGCTATGTCAGCTATTGTGGGAGATTCAAGCAAACTTTTTACAGATAATTGAACAGAAAAAGTCTTTCGTAATCGGGACATAACTTGAACAGCTATTACGGAATCTCCTCCCAATTCAAAAAAGTTGTCATGGATTCCTACCTGTTTAATTCCCAACAATTCTTGCCAGATATCGGAAATTTTCTCTTCAAGCTCATTGCGGGGAGCTACATAGGAATTTGGAAAATCGGGTCTTGAGTGAAGTGTAGATAATTTTTCTGGCTGAAAGATATCCTGCTTTCTTTGTAATGGAATCTGTGATTTATGGGCAGTCTCTTTTTGCCCAGAGTTTATGCTAAATGCGGCTGGTGCAGAAGCTTGAGCCATAATAATCTTATGCTCAAACGCTTCAGTTTCAGGAAAAGCGGCAACTTGAACAAAATCTTGGGCGCGTAGTGCTTCAAACCACTGCTCTTTGGTTATAAAAGGCTGACCTGGGGTGCGTCTTACATCGTCTAAAGGTTTCAACAGCAAACCCCAACTTATATCAAAGTCTATTTTCGGCTGCGTTATTTCCCACAGTAAGAGGAAGCCGCCAGGAGCTAATAAAGAGCGTACATGGTGGAGTGTTTGATCTATGTTCCGAGTTGCATGCAACACATTAGAAGCTATGACTACATCAAAGCTATACTTCTCAAACCCTTGCTCAATTGGAGACTTGTCTATGTCTAGTAATCGATATTCAACAAATGGATAGTCGTTAAACTTTTGTTGCGCTTGAGTCAGGAAGCCGCTACCAATATCAGTAAAAGTATAGTTGGTTTGTTTGGATGGCAACACAGGTAATAATGCTTGCGTAGACATACCAGTACCCGCGCCGATTTCCAGAACTCTCAGGTGAACCGATGATGGTAATGACTTGACCACTTGTTCCAAGCTGGAGCGCAAGATAGAGTTGTAGTAATTTAGTAATGCCAATTCTGAATTTGAACCGTTGTTTTCCGCTTGGTAAATCAGTTCGTTGAAAAACTCTAAGGGTTCTTGTTCACCAACAACAACAGCAGCTAAATTTTCGCCACAGCGCTGCACTAAATCTACTGTTAGAGATGTAGCAGCCAATCTCGCTCTGACTTCTTCTAAAAGTTCATTAATCAAATCTTGCGAACATGGCACTAGCCCAGTAAATAACCCCTCCTGTTGCTCTAGTTGTCCTTGCTCCACTAATATTTGCAACCATCTAGACAACAAGTGTTGATAGCGGGGAGTTATATGACATTGCTCTAACAAGTTCTCCAAAGAATACTTTTCTTCGGCATTGTTAAAAGCCCCTAACTGCTTGAGTCCAGAGTTGACGTATGCTGTAGATAAACGATCCAAAAACTGTCTGTTTTCCTGATAGTTTAACTCATTGAGTTCTATATTTCTAACACTTGCTTGCTTTTGACCTGCTTGTATAAGCAATGTCCACAATTGTGATGTTGTGGGTAAGGTTTGCAACTGCCTCCAAGCTGCTTTTTGTGGTGGTTCAATCCAATAACGTTGGCGCTCAAAGGGATAAGTCGGTAAGGGAAGACGATAATACTCCTCCTGACTATAGAATCCAAACCAATCTACCTTGACCCCAGCCAGCCAGAGTTGACCTAATGTAGTCAATAAAACACGATTATCCGATTGCTTTTCTTGAGGATGACGTACCGAAGTCAACACCGTTTGTGTGGCTGCTTTGTCTGGATGCCTTTTGGCTAATGTAGTCAGTGTGTGTCTTGGCCCCACCTCTAGTAAGATTTGCTCAGGTGTTGTCAATAATTTCTCTACACCTTGGGCAAACAGCACTGTGGAACGCAGATGTTGAGCGTAATAGTCAGGATTGGTGGCTTGCGTGACTGTAATCCAAGTACCAGTCAGGTTGGAGATATAAGGAATTTTTGGCGGATTTAAGGTAACTTTTTTGACTCGCTCGACAAATGCCTCTAAGATTGGTTCCATCATTTCCGAGTGGAAGGCATGGTTCGTATGCAGAAGGTGGCATTCAATACTTTGAGCAGCAAGCTGATTTTGGAGTGCATGTACTGCTGCTATGGAGCCGGAAACTACACACTGCAAGGGTTGATTAATTGCTGCTAGAGAAAGTTCTGGCCCTAATAGGGATTTTACCCTGTCTGCGGGCAGGGGAACAGAAAGCATTGCTCCACTCTCGAGTTGCTGCATCATCTGTCCGCGTGCTGCTACCAGAGATAAGGCATCTTCTAGGGAAAAAACTCCTGCTAGAGTTGCTGCTACATATTCGCCAATACCGTGACCGATCGCAGCCACAGGATGCACTTCCCATGACTGCCATAATTTAGCTAGCGCGTACTCAATCACAAAAAGAGTAGGCTGAGCGATCGCTGTTTGTTGAAGTTGCTTCGATGCTTCATCAATCTTTTCCTCACTGGGGTAGAGAATATGACGTAAATCAAGCTCTAGTAGGGGTTGGAGAATTTCTGAGCAATAATCAACTTGTTCTCGAAATACTGTCTCAGTCTGGTATATTTCCCGCGCCATGTTGACATACTGAGAACCTTGACCGGGAAACATAAAGACAACAGACCGTTCTGTAATTTCTGTATAATTGGTAAAAACTTGTTTTGACTCTAAGCTACTGAGAGCTTTAACAGCATCTTCTAATTCGTGACAAATTAACATCCGTCGATGATTAAAACCCCGGCGACCACTACTGAGGGTATAAGCTACATCGCCTAAGTTAAGTTCTGGATGCTGTTTTAAATGCGTGATTAAATTAGCTGTTGCCTCCTCAAGAGCATTCGCGCTTTTAGCTGAAAGTACCAACAATTGATAATTTCTCCCCTGCTCCCCTGCACAAGATCTCCCCTGCTCTAATACAGGGGCTTCTTCTAAAATTACGTGAGCATTAGTACCCCCGATACCAAAAGAACTAACCCCAGCACGGCGAGGGGTGTTATTTGTTTTCCATTCAGTCAGAGTTGTATTAACGTAAAAAGGACTGTTGGCAAAATCAATTTTAGGATTAGGTGTCTCGAAGTGCAAACTAGGAGGCAGCATTCTATGTTGCAGTGCTAATACAGTTTTAATCAAACCTGTTACACCTGCTGCTGTATCCAAATGTCCAAAGTTAGTTTTTACCGAACCAATAGCGCAGAAGCCTTTTTTATCAGTACTTTGAGTAAAAGCTTGAGTTAACGCTGCGATTTCAATAGGATCTCCTATAGGTGTAGCGGTGCCATGAGCTTCGATATAGGAAATTGTTTCGGCATCTACACCAGCTAAAACTTGAGCCTCGCCAATGACTGCTGCTTGACCACTGACACTGGGAGCAGTGTAGCCCACTTTCATTGCACCATCATTATTGATCGCCGAGCCTTTAATAATTGCATAGATGTGATCGCGATCTGCGATCGCATCCTTTAATCTTTTCAAAACAACAATACCGACACCGCTACCGGCAACAGTTCCTTGTGCTTGAGCATCAAAAGTACGGCAGTGTCCATCGGGAGAGAGAATCATCTCCGGTTGATGCAAATAACCTGTTTTTTGGGGAATGATGATAGAAACTCCACCAGCTAAAGCCATGTCACATTCACAATTTAATAGACTTTGACAAGCTAAGTGAACAGCGACCAAAGAAGTAGAACAGGCACTTTGCACATTCACTGCTGGCCCAGTCAAGTTGAGTTTATAAGCAACTCGTGTGGGTAAAAAATCTTTATCGTTGGAGATTCCTAATTGGAGAGGATCAACTGTCTCTAATAATTGATGATGAGGATAGAGATTATTGAGAAAATAACTATTCATCCCCACACCAGCATAAACCCCTATTAAACCATTGTATGTTTGTGGGTCATAACCAGCTTTTTCTATAGCTGACCAAGCCAATTCTAAAAATATGCGTTGTTGCGGATCTATTAACTCAGCTTCTTTCGCGCTATAAGCAAAGAAATTTGCATCCAACAATTCAATATCTGATAGAACAGCACTAGCTTTTACATAATTAGAATGACTCAGCAAATCTTGAGAAATGCCAGATTCTAACAATTCTTCATTCGTAAACTGAGATATAGATTCTACCCCATCCCGTAAATTCTGCCAAAAAGACTCATTATCTTTGGCTCCTGGAAACCGACCAGCAATAGCAATTATTGCTATTTCAGAATTATTAAACTCATTATTATTATTCACAAAATTTGTTGTCATTTTTCACCTTTTCTTTGAGAAAGATACTGTTGCCTAAGTTGTAATTGTTGGTTCCTGAAAGCTTTACTCTCACTAGTAGATTGAGTACGAAAATTATTTTTCTTGATTGGATATTCTGTTTCGTTATTTCCTGTTTGGATTTTACTACTCAAAAATTGGCTCAAGTTATGTATATTTGGGTAATTAAACATATCAACTATTGACAGTTCTAAACCAAATATTTCTTGTAATTGCTGATTAATCCGTACCAGTAGTAACGAATGACCGCCTAGTTCAAAGAAATTATTATAAATTCCCACCTTTTCTACTTCCAGTGCTTTTTGCCAAATGCCAGCAATGATTCTTTCTACTTCTGTATTTGGCATTACATAATCTGATAGTTCCTGATGTAAATCAGGGTCAGGCAGAGCACGACGGTCTAGTTTGCCATTAGGTGTCAGGGGTAAGGACTCCAGTATCACAAAAGCAGTTGGCACCATATACCCAGGCAGTTTATTGGAAAGGAACTGACGCAGTTCGCTGGTTGTGGCTGTCACCTCTTTTTGCGGTACTACGTAGGCGACTAAACGCTTATTACCTGAAGTTTCTTCACGGGCAATGACACAACATATCTGCACATCACCATGTTGGCTCAGTACTGTTTCAATTTCTCCCACCTCGATGCGGAAGCCCCGAATTTTTACCTGATTGTCGATGCGTCCCAGGTATTCAATGTTGCCATCCGCTAAATAGCGTGCTAAATCCCCAGTTTTGTAGAGGCGACCAGAGCAAAAGGGGTTGGTAATGAATCTTTCCTGAGTTAGTTCTGGACGGTTGAGGTAGCCTCTTGCTAACCCAACACCACCGATGTGCAACTCTCCTGGCACACCCACAGGCACTAGTTGCAAATACTCGTCTAAAATGTAAATTTGCGTGTTGGCGATCGCTCGTCCAATAGAGATTTTCTCGTCGCCATCAGTGCATTTTGCGATTGTGGCACAGACAGTAGCTTCTGTTGGCCCGTAGGCGTTGAAAAAGTCTCTGTTAGCAGACCACTGCCTGATGAGTTCAACAGAACAAGCTTCTCCGGCTACAATCATAGTCTGCAATGCCGGAAGTTCCTCAATAGGCATAACTGCCAGTGCTGATGGTGGTAGCGTGATATGCGTAATACAATAATTGCGTAATCGCTCAATTAACGGTATGCCAGGCAGTAGAGAGTCTTTTGTTCCCAGGTAAAGTGTTGCCCCTGACCCCAAAGCCATCACAACTTCCCAGATAGAAGCATCAAAACTGAGTGAGGCAAACTGGAGAACGCGACTTGAGGAATGCAAGCCAAAAGTCTGGATTTGAGCTTGAGCTAAGTTGCACAGTCCGGTATGCTCAACCATCACACCCTTGGGTTTGCCGGTAGATCCTGATGTGTAAATTACATTAGCCAGATGAAAAGCTCTGACTTTACTGACGGGATTATCTTGATTGTTGTGGATAATTTGTTCCCATACCTCATCCAAACAGACAAGGTTGGCTTGATCCTCAGGCAGTTTGTCAACAAGTCGCTGTTGAGTCAGCAGTACTGAAACTTGAGCATCTTCTAACATGAAGCTCAAACGTTCTTGGGGATACTCAGGATCGAGTGGCACATAAGCGCCACCCGCCTTAAGAATTCCCAAAAGTCCTATCACCATTAAGAGCGATCGCTCCAGACACAACCCGACCAGCTGATCTGGTTTTACACCGAAAGAGCGCAAGTAATGCGCCAACTGATTAGCACGACAATTCAACTGCTGGTAGGTCAGTTGTTGATTTTCAAACACAACTGCTACAGCATGGGGGGTGCGTTGAACCTGCTCCTCAAACAACTGATGGATACATTTATTCTGGGGATAGTCTGCTATATCATTCCACTCAACGAGTAACTGCTGTTGCTCAGGTTGTGTCAACAGAGGCAATTGAGAAATTCGCTCTTTGGGATTAGTAACAATACCTTCAAGCAATGTCACAAAATGACCCGTCATTCGCTCAATCGTAGATGCATCAAACAAGTCAGTGTTATATGCCCACCACCCCACTAGTCCAGTAGCAGTGTTCTCCATTGCTAAAGTCAAATCAAACTTTGCCGTTGTGCTTGCTGTCATCAATGGAGTGACACTTAACCCAGTCAACTCTACTTGAGGCATGGGCGAATTTTCAAGGACAAACATCACCTGGAACAGTGGTGTGTGGCCCAGATCCCGTTCTGGCTGCAATGCTTCCACCAGCATTTCAAAAGGCAAGTCCTGATGAGAGTATGCATCCATCGCCATTTCTCGAACGCGACCCAGTAATTCGCTAAAGCTAGGATTGCCTGCCAAGTTGGTACGCATCACTAAAGTGTTGACAAAAAAGCCAATTAACCCTTCGATTTCACTGCGATTGCGATTTGCGATCGGCGAACCAACTAAAATGTCTGATTGTCCTGTGTAGCGGTAAAGTAGGGTATCAAACGCTGCCAACAGCGTCATGAACAAAGTAACTCCTTGTTGCTGGCTCAGTTGTATAAGCCTACCAGTTAGCTCAAGTGAAAGTGCAAACTTTTGATATGCCCCACAGAAAGTCTGCACAGCTGGTCTAGGTCGGTCAGCTGGTAGCGACAATAAAGCTGGTGCGTTTGCCAGTTGTTGTTGCCAATAGGTCAGTTGGCTTTGCAGTACATCTCCTTGCAACCACTGTCGCTGCCAGATGGCGAAATCTGCGTACTGAATCGGCAGTGGCGCTAACGGTGAGGGCTGACCTTGAGAATAAGCATTGTACAGCGCCGCTAGTTCTTGGACAAACACACCCATTGACCAACCATCAGAGACAATGTGATGCATACACACTAACAAAACGTATTTTGTCTCATTCAGTACTACTAATGTCGCCCTGACTAATGCAAGTCTAGCTAGGTCAAATGGTTGAATAGCTTGTTGTTGCGCTAATTGCTGTGAAGAATTTTCTTGTTCGCTTGTGGATAAATGCTTCCAGTCAACAACTGAGACTGTCCAATTCGTTTGTGTTTGAATGATTTGAGAAGGTTTTCCATCAACTGTAATGAAGTTTGTGCGTAATGCTTCGTGGCGATAAATAATTTGTTGTAAGCTTTGTTCTAAGGCTGCAACCTTGAGATCTCCTACTAGATGCAACGCTATGGGTATGTTATAGAAGGAGCTATTCGGCTGTAACTGGTCTAAAAACCACAAACGCTGTTGAGCAAATGACAGTGGTAATTCTGCATTCTTTGGTCTTGGTAAGATGGCTGGGGAAATTAGTTCTAAGTTTTGTTGCTGCGATCGCCCAATCTCTTGTGCCAATTCGGCAACTGTTGCTGCTGCAAACAGGCTACGCAATGGTAGTTCTACTTTCAAGCTGGTGCGGATGCGTGAGAGCAGTTGAGTTGCTAGTAGTGAGTGTCCCCCAAGTTCAAAGAAGTTATCGTAAATACCCACTTGCTTTACTTTCAGCACTTGCGCCCAAATTTGTGCCACCATCTCTTCAATTGGAGTGCGCGGAGCGACAAATTTTTCTAGCAGTGTGCTGTCTAACTCTGGTTTTGGCAGTGCGCGGCGGTCTACTTTGCCGTTAGATGTCAGGGGTAAGGACTCCAGCACCACAAAAGTGTTTGGCATCATGTATTCGGGTAGCTTCTTTTGTAGGAAGCGGCGAACCTCGCTGAGTAATAAACTCGAACTGCTCCAGGTCGGTTTTACAGAATCACAGACTAACCTGCTACCAGGCTCCTCTGGGAGGTACTGGTTTATAGATGGTCGTCTAGCATAGATATTGTAGAGTTCAGTATCTTCCAGTAAAACATCCTGCTCAATAATTAGGTCGTATCCATGTTTTTTTAGCAGCGCTGCAATCTCCTCTAACCTACCATTGATGTTATGAATCTCTACAACTATCTGCTGGATTTTTTGCCAATGTTCTTGCTGGATGCCAGAAAGCACATCCTGCTCACTTTTCTCCACGTCGATTTTCAGCAAATTGATCCTCTCAACGCCATGCTCACGAATCACATCAGAAATTGTTCTTAAGTGGCAAGTGAATTGCTGACTCTGTAATCGTTCTGCTAGCAGTTCATCAATTGCCTGACTCGATACTGCTGTCTCATTTGCTACGATCTTTTGTTGGTTGAGCAAAAAGGATTTGATCACCTCTCGCTCTTGAGCAGCATCAGCAAAGCGTCCAGAAATAACGGAAACCTGAGGATAATATGTAAACGTGTCACTCTTTGTCTCGCTGGAAAGACCAAGATTAAACAGCTTCACATTTAAGCCATAGCCCTCAGTATTTATGCGTAATAGATCAAAAACAGGCGGAATTGGCTCAAATGCGTAAATAGAAATATCTTTACATATTTGACCCACGAAGAGTGAGAACAGACCGATATTAGCACCTACATCAAAGATGCAATCCCCTTCATTGATAGTGATGCCATGTTTTAAATAAGCTTGTTCCTCCCAAAGTTCTTTGTAGACAAATTCTGTCTCGTTTTTATTCAGATGGGCAATCACCATGCCATTCGGCAACTCATAGAGTAACACTTCATTAAGCAGACCTTTGTTTTTAAAACGAAGTAGTTGTAAAATTGGGAAGGCATACTCTTGGTTGGGAACAATATAGGCTACCAGACGCTTATTGTCAGGATCGTCCTCTCGGGCGACTACTACAGTTTCCCCTACAGCCAGGTGTTGTGTTAACGCTGACTCGATTTCTCCAAGTTCGATGCGGAAGCCGCGAATCTTCACTTGTTGATCAATGCGCCCTAAGTACTCCAACTCGCCATTGGGCAAGTAACGTGCTAAGTCGCCGGATTTATATAGTCGGGCTTTTGAGTTGTTGTTAAAAGGGTTAGAAATAAACCTTTGTCCTGTCAGTTCAGGGCGATTCAGATAGCCACGCGCCACCCCAGCACCACCGATGTACATCTCGCCTGCAACTCCAATTGGCACTGGCTGTAAATGTTCATCTAGCACATACACCTGTAAATCGGGAATCGGACGACCAATTACACTTGCAGTACCATTCAGATCGGCTTTACTCAATGGACGATAAGTGACGTGTACAGTGGTTTCCGTAATCCCGTACATATTCACTAACTGGGGTGACTTGTCGCCATGCCGCTCAAACCAAGGCTGCAAACTCTTCAGTTCTAAGGCTTCTCCACCGAAAATAACTAAGCGCAAGTTCAAATCGTTAGCAGTTTTTATTGACTGTTCTGCTTGAATTAACTGGCGGAAGGCTGAAGGTGTCTGATTGAGAATTGTGACTTTATCTTGACGCAATAATTCTAAGAAGGATTCTGGCGATCGCGTCACTAAGTAAGGCACTACTACCAGTCGTCCACCATAAAGCAAAGCACCCCAAATTTCCCACACGGAAAAGTCGAATGCATAAGAGTGGAACATTGTCCACACATCATCTTGATTGAAGTGATACCAGGAATTTGTGGCTGCAAATAGACGCACAACATTGTAGTGGTTGACTAAAACGCCTTTGGGTTTTCCTGTGGAACCTGAAGTGTAGATGACGTATGCTAGATTACTGGGTGTCGCGGTGTTTTTCGGGTTTGACTCGCTCTTTTGAGCAATTTTTTCCCAGTCGGTGTCTAAGCAGACGACACGCGCCTGATTGGGAACAGACTCTACTAATTGCTGTTGGGTCAGCAGCACCGAAACTTGAGCATCTTCTAACATGAAGCTTAAACGCTCAGTCGGATACTCTGGGTCAAGTGGCACATAAGCCCCACCCGCTTTGAGAATTCCCAAAAGTCCCACTACCATCTCTAGTGAGCGTTCTACACACAACCCCACCAGCACATCCGCTCCCACGCCCAAAGACTGCAAGTAATGCGCCAAATGGTTAGCGCGACAGTTCAACTGGTGGTAGGTTAGTTGTTGATTGCCAAACACAACTGCCACAGCATCCGGGGTACGCTGAACTTGCTCCTCAAACAACTGATGGATACACTCATCCAGGGCATAATCCGCCTGAGTATCATTCCACCCAATGAGTAACTGCTGTTGCTCAACTTCTGTTAACAGCGGCATTTGAGAAATTCGCTGAATAGGATTAGCAATAATACCTTCAAGCAATGTCACAAAATGACCCGTTATTCGCTCAATCGTAGATGCATCAAACAAGTCAGTGTTATATTCCCACCACCCCACTAGTCCAGTAGCAGTGTTCTCCATTGCTAAAGCCACATCAAACTTTGCCGTTGCGCCTTCTGTTGGCAATGAACTGACACTTAACCCAGTCAACTCCAATTGAGACATAGGAGAATTCTCCAGCGCAAACATCACTTGAAACAGTGGTGTATGGCTGAGGTCTCTTTGTGGCTGCAATGCCTCAACTAACATTTCAAAAGGCAAGTCCTGATGAGAGTATGCATCCATCGCCATTTCTCTAACGCGACCCAGTAATTCGCTAAAGCTAGGATTACCTGCCAAGTTGGTACGCATCACTAAAGTGTTGACAAAAAAGCCAATTAATCCTTCGATTTCACTGCGATTGCGATTGGCAATGGGAGACCCTACCAAAATATCTGATTGTCCTGTGTAGCGGTAAAGTAAGGTATCAAACGCTGCCAACAGCGTCATGAACAAAGTAACTCCTTGTTGCTGGCTCAGTTGTATAAGCCTACCAGTTAGCTCAAGTGAAAGTGCAAACTTTTGATATGCCCCACAGAAAGTCTGCACAGCTGGTCTAGGTCGGTCAGCTGGTAGCGACAATAAAGCTGGTGCGTTTGCCAGTTGTTGTTGCCAATAGGTCAGTTGGCTTTGCAGTACATCTCCTTGCAACCACTGTCGCTGCCAGATGGCGAAATCTGCGTACTGAATCGGCAGTGGCGCTAACGGTGAGGGCTGACCTTGAGAATAAGCATTGTACAGCGCTGCTAGTTCTTGGACAAACACGCCCATTGACCAGTCATCAGAGACAACATGATGCATACACACTAGTAAAATATGTTCTGTCTCGGACAGCCCTACCAATGTCGCTCTGATTAATGATTGAGTTGCCAAATCAAAAGGTTGTTGTGCTTGTTGTTGCGCTAATTGCTGTCTTGCAATTTCTTTTTCGCCTGGTGGCAGATCTTGCCAGTCAATAATTGATATTGTCCAATTCGTTTCTGTCTGAATGATTTGAGAAGGTTTTCCATCAACTGTGATGAAGTTGGTGCGTAATGCTTCGTGGCGTTCAATGATTGAGCGCAAGCTTTGTTCTAAGGCTGTCACTCTCAGAGTTCCTTGAAGACGCAAAGCTAAGGGTATGTTGTAGAAGGCGCTGAGAGGCTGTAACTGGTCTAAAAACCACAAACGCTGTTGGGCAAATGACAGCGGTAATTGTGCATCCCTTGCCCTTGGTAAGATGGGTAGGGAAGTTTGTTCTAAGCTTTGTTGCTGCAAATGCCCCGTCTCTTGTGCCAATTCGGCAACTGTCGCTGCCGCAAACAGACTACGCAATGGTAGTTCTACTTTCAAGCTGGTGCGAATGCGTGAAAGCAGTTGGGTTGCTAGTAGCGAATGTCCCCCAAGTTCAAAGAAGTTATCATGAATGCCTACTTGCTCTACTTTCAGCACTTGTGCCCAAATTTGTGCCAGCATTTCTTCAGTTGGAGTGCGTGGGGCTACAAATTTTTCTGGCAGTGTGCTGTCTAACTCTGGTTTTGGCAGTGCGCGGCGGTCTACTTTGCCGTTAGACGTTAGGGGTAAGGATTCCAGCACCACAAAAGTGTTTGGCACCATATAACCTGGCAGTTGGTTGGCGAGGAACTGACGCAGTTCTTGGGCTGTGGGAGATTGTTCCACCTTAGGCACCACGTAAGCCACTAGACGTTTGTCGTCAGGTTCATCCTCTCGTACCACCACTACGCTTTCCCAAACTGTTGGGTGTTGCGCTAGTAATGCTTCAATTTCTCCCAACTCAATGCGGAAGCCACGAATCTTTACTTGCTGGTCTACTCGCCCTAAATACTCTAACTCGCCATTGGGCAAATAACGCGCTAAGTCCCCTGTTTTATAGAGGCGTTCGGAATTAAAGGATTGGTCTTCTGTATCACCTCTGCCCCCTTGCTCCCCTGCACAAGAGCTTTTTTGGAAGGAGTTAGAGATAAACCGTTCTACTGTAAGTTCGGGACGATTCAGATAGCCACGCGCCACTCCAGCACCACCGATGTACATCTCGCCTGCAACTCCAATTGGCACTGGCTGTAAATGTTCATCCAACACATACACCTGTAAGTCCCGAATCGGACGACCAATTACACTTGCCGTGCCATTCAAATCGGCTTTGCTTAATGGACGATAAGTGACGTGTACAGTAGTTTCCGTAATCCCGTACATATTCACTAACTGGGGCGACTGGTCACCGTGCCCCTCAAACCAAGGCTGCAAACTCTTCAGTTCAAGGCTCTCTCCACCGAAGATAACCAGGCGCAACTTCAAATCGCCAACAATTGCTTTAGAGTGTTCGGCTTGAATTAACTGGCGGAAGGCTGAAGGTGTTTGATTGAGAATTGTTACTTTCTCTTGACACAACAACTGATAGAAGGATTCTGGCGATCGCGTGACTAAGTAAGGCACTACTACCAGTCTTCCACCATAAAGCAAAGCACCCCAAATTTCCCACACTGAAAAGTCGAAGGCGTAAGAGTGGAACAGTGTCCATACATCCTGTTGGTTGAAGTGATACCAGGAATTTGTGGCTGCAAATAGACGCACAACATTGTAGTGGTTGACTAAAACGCCTTTGGGTTTTCCTGTGGAACCTGAAGTGTAGATGACGTATGCTAAGTTGTCAGTTTTAGAGCCACTAACGGGATTGTCTTCAGCTTCAGCACACCCTCTCCACCCTGTATCTAAGCAGACTACACACGCTCCATATTCCGGCAGGCTAGTCAGCAATTTCTCTTGAGTCAACAGGACTGATACCTGTGAATCATTCAGCATATAAGCCAAGCGTTCTTGGGGATATGTTGGGTCTAACGGCACATAAGCCCCTCCCGCTTTGAGAATTCCCAAAAGTCCCACCACCATCTCTAGTGAGCGTTCAACACACAACCCAACCAGCACATCCGCTCCCACGCCCAAGGAGCGCAAGTAATGTGCCAACTGATTAGCGCGACAATTCAACTGGTGGTAGGTCAGTTGTTGATTTTCATACACCACTGCCACTGCATCGGGTGTACACTGAACCTGCTCTTCAAACAACTGATGGATACACTTATCCTGGCGATACTCCACCTGTGTGTTGTTCCACTCGACGAGTAACTGCTGTTGTTCAGGTTGTGTCAGCAGAGGCAATTGCGAAATCTGCTGTTGTGGATTAGCCACAATCTCTTCAAGTAAAGTCACAAAATGCCCTGCCATCCGCTCGATAGTGCTGGCATCAAAAAGGTCAGTGTTGTACTTGAAAATCCCGGCTAAAGAAGAACGGCCTTCTGCGAGCGTCAAATTTAGATCAAACTGACCCTCCATCTGGGGCATTTCAAAAGGTTTGAGTTTAATTCCTTCTTTATCTACTTCACCTCCTAACCACAGTTGTTGTGTATGCTCAAACTGCCCCAAGTTCTGGAAAAGGAAGTTGAATACAGCCTGAAAGATAGGAGAGCGGCTCGGATCGCGCTGTGGCTGCAATCGCTCTACCAGTAGAGCAAAGGGAAAATCCTGATGCGCCAATGCTTCTGATACTGTTTGGCAAACTTGAGTCAGAAACTCTTGAAAACTGGGATTTCCTGAAAGATTCGCCCGCATAACCACTGGATCGACAAAATAGCCCACTAGTGGCACAAATTCAGGTTGAGTTCTACCTGACGTGGGCGCACCAACCAGAATATCCTCTTGCCTCGTATAACGATACAAGAGAACCTGAAATGCAGCTAGGAGAACTATGTATTGGGTCACGCCTTCTGTTTGAGCTAGCTCTTTCAGTTGTTCTGTGAGCTTTTGAGATATTTTGAAATTATGAGAAGCGCCGTTGTAGGTTTGTATGGGTGGTCTTGGTCTATCTGTTGGCAAGTTAAGTACAGGCAATTCCCCTGTCAGTTTTTGCTGCCAGTAGTTCCACAGTTTTTCTCCTTGAGCACTGGTTAATAATTCTCTTTGCCAACGAACGTAATCTATATAGGAGTGATTTAGAGCAATTAGAGATGGCTGAACACCTGACTCTAGTGCAAGATAGACCGTTATTAACTCTTCTATTATTAATATTACAGACCAAGCATCAACAGCAATATGATGTATGGTCATTAACAGTATATGTTCCTGCTGCGAGCAAGTGAACAAACGCACCCGCATCATTGAGTCGTTTTCGATGTTGAAGGGTTGTTGGTGTGACTGAAAAACTCCTTGCTCAAGCTCCTGTTCTCTCCAGGTACAGGCATTTATCTGCTGAAAATATGTGAACTGAGTTTGATGAATCTGTTGAACAACATTATTACCTTGCTTAAAAAACTTACTACGCAATTGCGGATGACGGTCAAGAATAACCTGGAAACTCTGTTGTAAAGTCGTAACATTTACAGGAAAACAGATACGACATGTAAAAGATACGTTGTAGGCTACGCTTTCAGGTGCTAATTGCCATAAAAACCACAGTGCTTGTTGACCGTAGGAAAGAGGATAAATATTTAAAATATCTGAGCGATCGCGCAGTAAATGTAAAATTTCAGTTTTGTGCTGTTGTAATTGAGCAATTACATCAGGAGTCAATACACTTTCGGAACCATCTATTAGTAATTTTTCTCCATCATGTCCCAACTCAATTCCTTGAAAAGAAAGGTGTTCTAGAAATTGTAATAGATTCATAATTCTATCTTAATCCTATTGCTGGCTTTGCCATTTACTAGCTTAACCGTCTCATTTTTTTGCTTATTTTCTTGAGTAAATTTATCAGAGTCTAAGCCAATCTCCTGCACTAGATAATCAGTCAGCAACTCTACAGTAGGATACTCAAAAACTAAATTTAGCGGCAAAGACAATTTTAAACTCCTTTGCAGGTGATTTTTTAAATCTAAAGAAGTTAGCGAATCCATTCCTAGCTCGAAAAACCTTTTCTGTAGATCGATTGGTTCTGATTGCCAACCGAGGACTTTAGCCACTACTGAACAAATATGCTCCTGCAAAAGCTTGCGACGTTTGGTAATATTTGTTGTCTTTAATTTTTCAACCAGATCAGATTGCACAACCACAGTTTTTACTGAAGTTTGTAAAAAATTAGTGAGAAACGACGAAACTGAAGTTGATTTTTCCAAAATCTGCACCCAATTAATAGGCATAACTGCAACTTGAGTAGAGGATTGACACAGTAATTGATCCAGAGCAACTAATCCCTGTTCTGGGGTAAACGTTCCAATACCCCGCGATTTTGTTTGCTCATCAAGTTGACGCTGTGCGAAGGCTCCTACTTGCGACCAAGCTCCCCAGTTGATGCTCAAACCTGCTAGTCCCTGAGCCTGGCGATGATGGGCTAAGGCATCAAGAAAAGCATTAGCTGCTGCATGGTTAGATTGACCTGGATTACCAAGTAAAGAACTTATAGAAGAAAACATCACAAAGAAGTCTAAGGGCTGGTTCTGAGTTAAAGTATGCAGATGCCAAGCTCCTTGTACTTTTGGAGCCAGAACTTTTGCAAAGCGTTGCCAGTTTTGTTGTTGTAGAACGCCATCATCCAAAACACCAACAGAATGAATAATTCCGCGCAGTGGTGGTAAAGTTTGCTCAATTTCTGAGAGTACTTTTGTGATTTGTTTGACATCAGACACATCCGCCTGAGCAACCTTTACCTGAGCGCCAGCTTGTTCTAACTCTTGAAGTTGCTCATTAACAGTAACACTTGCAGCACTACGCCCAACTAGCACCAAATGCCTTGCTCCCCGTTGCACCATCCAACGAGATACCAATAAACCCAAACCACCCATACCGCCAGTTATCAGGTAGGTACTATCCTCACGGAACGTTAGAGGCTTGCGCGCTGCTGTTTCTATATAATCTTTAGGCTTCCGGTAGCGAGCTAACCTTGCGACATAACGCAGTTGGTCAGTAAAGGCAACCTGGTCTTCTGTAGTCGGTAACCAAATTTCCTCAAATAGGGCTTGCACCACTCCAGCATCCGCCTTTGGAGTCAAATCTACCCGCACACAGTTGAGTTCTGGATGTTCGCTAGCAATCACCCTTGCCATTCCCCACAAGCTTGATTGTGCTACTCCCTCTAGGTTGTTGATTGCCACTGCTCCCTGAGTTACTAACCAGAGACGAGGATGAGCAAATAAATTAGCCCCTGTTAATGCCTGGACTAAATGCAAGGTGCTACCACAACTTAGCAAGGATGCCGCAGCTAAATCGGCTGGGGTGAGTTCTGCTGCTTTAAGTGTATCTAAACTCCAGCAATGAACGACACCATACAAAGGCAAGGGTTTGCTATTGATTGCCTGCAATAACTTGTGATAATGTTGTGGTTTTCTTGGATTAATTTTGAACTTTTGCTCGTCTAATTGTTCATATTCCTCACCAACAAATACTAAGGTACAAATTTGTGAGTGAGTATCTAGCTTGGCAGCTAACTGCTGCGCTATCCCTAGCCGATCTGCGAATAACAGCCAATGTCTTGGCTCAATTTGCAGCGACTCATTTTGTGATGGTGGTAATTGTGCCAGCATTACCATTGCTGGAGATAAAACGCTTTGAGTCTGTTGAGCAGGTGATAGATTGACTGTGCTTGTAAACCCAGTCTCTTGCAATACTTCTTGCCATTGAGCAGCACTAATCAAGGGATAGTCTGGGCGCAAGTGCAAATCGCTAAATCGCCACCATCCTGGAGTTAATCCAAAGGTTAAGTCCAGCCAACGCTGACGCTGAGTTGTTTCCAATAAAATTAATATGCCCTGTGGTGCTAATAATTGCTTGGCGTGCTTGAGGGTTTGTTGCAAATATTGGGTGGCATGCAAGACATTGGCAGCGACAATTACATCATATTGCTGCCTTTGAAATCCTTGGCTAAAGGGGTCCTTTTCAATGTCTAATACTTTATATTTTAGAAATGGGAAATCCTGGAATTTTTCCTGTGCTTTTTGGGTAAAAAAGATACCAATATCGCTGAAGTGGTATTGGGTTTGCTCACAGGACAAAGGTGGTAGCAGGTAAGAGGTTGTTCCACCAGTTCCGGCACCAATTTCCAATATTCTTAATCCCCGTCCAGTTGGTAAATGCTCTAAAATTGAAACTAGGGCTTGTTGGGCTAAGATATTCATCACCTTTGTCAGTGGCGAATTCTCATATAACTGGGCTGTAGTTGAGTCGTCTTCGGGGAAAAGCAATTGCAATGGGTCACATTCACCCCGTAGGACTTGGGCTAATGATGGGCCGCAACGTCCTAGTAGAGTGAATTCAGCATTTGCTATTGGATATTGAGTTAACAGGGTATTTAATTTAGCTTGCGGATCGCTGATTTCTGGCTGGCGAATGACTTGCCACTCAAAAGCTTTTGCCTCTAACACCCCTACTTCCGCTAACATTTCTAGCAGTCGCTTTAATAGCCGTTGGTGTTGGCTGACTATTCCTAACTGGTTAGCGATCGCGGTTGTAGTGAAGCGCTGCCCTAGTTGCAGTTCCCACCCCATTGCCGTCAGGGCTTGCAACACATAGTCAATACTGAGTGCTTCTAACTGGCTGACTGCTACCTCATAAACTTTTAGCTGTGGTTCAGCCATCAATTGAGAATATTGTGGGTGAAGTTTACGGCTAATTTCTTCAAGTGCTGGCAGGTAATCTGGATACAGTTGCTCATTGCTAAAGCGCACTTGAGGATGCCACTCTACTTCATACAGCCAATTCTCTAAATAATTTTCTTTGAAGTCTAGCTGGAGACTTTGTAACAAAGTGTTAGGAGTCGCTTTTTTAGCCTCCAAGCCTTTGATTTCTGCAATCAACTGTCCGTTAGCGTCAAAAAGTCTGATATCTGCTAATAGCTTGTCTAGATGGGAGTTCTCCGACTGCGACCGTACCGCATGACACCATAATTGCTGACTTTGGGGACGTTGGTAAAACCGGAAACTCTCAATTGCGAAGGGTACAAAAGTGTCTTCGCTAGGGAAGAAAGTGCTGATCAGTTGCAAGCAGGAGTCCACAAGACCCGGATACAACTGATACTCGTATTGACTATCTCCTACGGAAAGCCATTTGAGCTTGGCTAGGGCTTCTCCTTCCCCACACCAGATGGAATCAAGCCACTGGAAGCTTGAACCCAATTGAATCTGCCGCTTTTGCAAACTTTGGTAAATTTCGAGTGCAGCTATTTGTTTTTGACAACGTGTCTTTATCTGTTGGAGAAAGACAGTTTCTAGTCTAGTGTTAACGCCTTTAGAGATTTTCCCTGTGGCATGGACTAGCCACTGACCTACCTGAGTACTACTATTTGGGACTGTATCAAAGCTGATGAGTTGGAAAGATGCACTACTCTCCTCTGGAGACAGCACCAGCTGCACCGTGCGCACTTTATCTTCGGGGATAACCAGTGCCTGGGGGAAAACTATATTTTCTAACAGACATGACTCACTGGCGAAAGTCAACCCTGCTGCACCCAATAGTAAGGAGAGATGACAGGCTCCAGGCACAACAATTTGGTTATAAACTTGATGATCTACTAAAAACGGTAGGTTTTGGGTACTGAATTCAGACTCAAACAAGATTTCTTTGCTTAGGGGCAGCTGGAGCTTTTTGTCTAATAATGGGTGCAGTTTTGTAGAGTTTTGTTGCCGTTGATGCCGACGCGGAGTATTCTCAATCCAATAGCGCTGTCGTTGAAACGGATAGGTGGGTAGTGTGACTTTCTTCCGGAAATAGTCGCGGTCAAACCCTGACCAATCTACTGCCATTCCGCCTACATATAACTCAGCCAAACTAGAAAGCAGTTGTTGCCATTCTGACACTCCAACACGCAGAGAAGGCAACCACAAACCCACGCTGTCAGGCAAGCACTCACGCCCCATACCCAACAAAATTGGCTTGGGCCCAACCTCTAAAAAGACTTCATACCCTTGCTGATGCAATGTCTGCATACTATCGGCAAACCGCACTGTTTGACGGACGTGATTCACCCAGTATTGTGCATTGGTGATATTCTCGTCAGCAAGTTGTCCGGTGACATTAGAGACTAATGGGATCTGAGGTTGATTGTAGGTGACATGACTAGCTACTTGTTCAAACTCCTTCAACATCGGTGTCATCAATGGGGAATGGAAGGCATGGGATACCTGTAACCGCTTCGTTTTCACCCCCTGGGTTGACACTTGCTGACAAATAGCAGCAATGTCTTCACTGGCTCCCGAAATCACTACACTTTCGAGCCCATTGATAGCAGCGATCGCCACTGTATGATCATAAGGAGCGATCGCTTCGAGCACCAGCTCCTCTGAAGCCATCAGCGAAACCATATCGCCTCCCGATGGCAACTGCTGCATCAACTGTCCTCGATGAAAAATGAGTTTGAGTCCATCTTCCAAGCTAAAAACACCAGCTATACAAGCAGCAACATATTCGCCTACGCTATGCCCCATCACCACATTTGGTTCAATGCCCCAGGATTTCCACAGTTGATACAGGGCATATTCAAAAGCAAACAACGCTGGTTGGGTATAGGCGGTTTGGTCCAACAAATATGAGACTTGCTCAAGAGCCTGGGTAGGATAGAGTATCTCTAATAATGAATATTCCAGATAAGGGCGGAGGATTTCATCGCACTGCTGCAAAGTTTGGCGGAAGATGGGCTGAGTGTCGTAGATTTGGCGCCCCATGTTGATGTACTGTGAGCCTTGACCAGTAAACAAGAAGGCTATCTTTGGTGGCTTTTTGCCTGGTTGACGACTAATTAAGCCAGCGGTGTCTTTCCCAGATGCCAAAGCAGTGAGTTGATCAACCAATTGCTCTCTAGAGTCGGCCACAATAGCAAGACGGTAGTCAAAATGTGCTCGCCCACTGTTGGCCGTGTAACAAATATCTGCTAGCGATATCTTCAAATCGGAGCTTAAATAAATTTGATATCTTTTTGCCAGTTCCTTTAGAGCCTTCTCAGTTTTCGCCGAAAGTGTCATCAAGTGGCTTGGACGCTCAATTTTCGTAACAACTATTTCTTCTGGCACTGACGACTCTTCTAGGATTACATGGGCATTAACACCCCCAAAACCAAAGGAACTTACCCCTGCTCGTCTAGGAATATTTGTTCCTGCTTTTGTCTTTAAATGTTCCCACTCTTTTGTTTCTTTAACTATATAAAATGGACTACCATCTAACTTGATTCGAGGATTTAATTGCTGAAAGTTATTCATTCCTGGCAATTTTTTATATTTTATTGCCAATAATACTTTTATGATCTCGGCAATACCTGCTGCTGATTCTAAATGTCCAATATTTGTTTTGACTGAACCTAATCCACAATAGCTTTCTGCGGTTAGTTCAATACCATAGTGCTGATACAGTTGTGTATATGCTCGTTTTAAAGCATTAATTTCAATTGGGTCGCCTAATGGCGTACCTGTTCCATGAGCTTCTATATAAGATACTGTATCAGGCGTAATATTTGCCTTTATACATGCAGACCTCACAACTTGCGATTGAGAATAAGCATTGGGAGAGGTTAAAGTACGGGCATGACCACCATGATTTATGGCACTCCCTTTAACTATTCCATAAATATAATTTTTATCCTCAACTGCTTTTCTAAAAGGTTTTAATAAAATGACACCTGCCCCTTCACCTCGCACATAACCGTCTGCTTTGGCATCAAAGGTTTTGCATTTGCCTTCAGGTGATAACATACCCAACTTACTGAAAGAGATATAACTAGTCGGTGTACACAATATGCTGACCCCACCAACTAATGCCATCTCACATTCATTTTGATTAAGTGAATTCACTGCTTGATGAATTGCGACAAGTGAGCTAGAACAAGCAGTATCTATAGGAATACTAGGACCATGAAAGTTGAAAAAATAGGAAATTCGATTTGGAATAATACAAGTATAGGTACCTGTAGAATTATGTCCTTCAATGGCTTCGCCCTGCTCCTGTAATTCTTTATAATCGAAATTACAAACGCCAATAAAAACACCAACGTTATTTCCTGATAGTTCTAATGGTGAATATCCAGCATCTTCTAAGCATGACCAGCTCAGTTCTAGCATTAGCCTTTGTTGAGGGTCCATTCGCTTAGCTTCTCGAGCTGATACCTGGAAAAAATTTGCGTCAAATTTATCTATGTCTTCGATAAATCCTCCCCATTTACTATTACTTGTATTGGGATTATCGATATTTGAAGAATAAAAATCATCAAGATTCCATCGTTGTTTAGGTATCTCCGTTACACTATCTATTCCTTTTTCTATATTCACCCAAAATTCATTATAATTATTTGCACCTGGAAATCTACATGCCATACCAATAATGGCAATTGCCTCTGGCTGAATGCTAACCTTTAACAAATCACTATCAAAATCACCTGTCATGTCAGTTTCATTGTTCATACTTCAACTCGCTAAACACTGCTTTAATTATTTAACTGCATAAGCTTTTGAATATTCCTGATTCGTCTAAAGTGAGTCGGGTTTGCATGAAACAGGCAAAACTTTTCGTAGGCACTCACCCACAGCCTCTCCAGGTGCTCAATCGGGAACTGTCTCAAGGTTTCTGGGTTAGATAATTGGGGCTGTGCGGCAAGGTTCATTTACTTATGATACTAGAAAAAATTATGTGATCAAGTCCCTGACTTAAATCCTTACAATACAATAAACTCATTGAAATTAAAAAACTACGCTGAACTTAAGTTTACAAATCATCTCACCTTCATCACCAAAATGCAATATAAATTAAGACAGTTAAGTGGACAGTTAAGACAGTTAAGCAGATAGTTAAAATATTTAAAACAGTTAATCAAGACTAATTAGGTAACTGTAACTAACATAAAAAAAGAGGCATACAGCCTCTAGAGCCCAAAAAAGGGCTATCCTGGGATTTTAGTGAAAGTTTATCTATTACTAGGAAAACCCAAGATAATCACAAGGTGAAAGCCCTGATTTTGCTCAGCCATCAGATGTTTTTAGCGCCTTAAACTCAGAATAAAGCTGTATTTCAGCTTTAAGTTTGTGTTTTAGATCGTCTGAAATAGCCAAACTGTCAATTTCGCTCAGGAGACTTGCGCTTGGTTCAGTTTTGCGGCGCTCCGCATACACTCCAGAGAGAATAGCGTCAATTCCGAATCGAGCTAAAGCATCGCTAACGAGCGTCATAAGACCTATTACGGTTATACCACCTATGATTCCAAAAGGTCCACCAAACATAGCAATTGCTATTGGTATAGCCAAATAAACTGCCAACCCTCTAGTGGCTAATGTAATAACAAGTATTACGCCACTTAACCCCAGAGATGCAATTCTTTTAATTACGTCATCCATTACAGTACCTGTTAGTTAGTTAAAATTTTGCCTTTTTTACTTTATCCTACATTTCGGTTGTTGTCATTATTTATTTGCCATCAAAACATCAGCTGTACAAGTGACACAAGTAAGCGCCCCTGGATGAATTATCCAGAGACTGCAGCTAACTGTGCTTCAAGCGTTTTCACTTTATCTGACAAATCCTTGACAGCGTTTACCAGGGTGAAAGTAAGCTCTGAAAGGTCTGTCATTAAAAGGTCTGACAACTCGCCCTTTTGTGTTTGTAAAACCATGCTGGGGGCAATTTTTCGCAACTCCTGGGCGACAAAACCTACATACTGCTTACCTACTTCACTGCCCTTGGCATCAAACTCCGGCTTATAACGGAATTTCACTGGTGACAGTTGCTCAATAAGTTCTAATCCCTGCTTGTAAGGCGTAATATTTGTTTTTGCTCTAGCGTCTGAAAGCGCCGCAAAGCTGCCACCACCCGTCTTGGAAGCGTTGCCGGAAATACTTAAGGTCTGGTCGGGGTTTGAGGTATTGATTCCCACTCTCTGTGTTGATGAAAATATATTTATCGCTTCCCAACCATTATTAACGTTACCTGGTACATAAACCGTAATTACATCACCGGGGTTTGAATCAGGGCGGTTATAACCCCAACGAGTCAACTTAGATTTGGAGTTATCTATTGACCAACTCGGACCCCAAAGATCAATCCCGCCCTCGGCGTTAAAAGCAGCAATTCCCTTAGGACACAACCTAAATGGGTCTTTACCAGCTACGTTAAAGTAAAGCTTGTCATCGTTATAGTTTTGCTCTATTTTAGTTTTTGTGGTGGTGCCGTCAGTATCACAAAACTCAAACCTATTAACAACGGTTGTAGCATCTTTACGGCTGATTCTAATCCCCTCATTGCCTGCTGCCGTGATCTGAAGCTTTTGTTGAGGGCTATTATTTCCTACCCCAAATTTCCCATCACCTGAAAACGTCAAGTTGAATCCAGCGCTGGGAATATCTGTATTATGCAGAAGATTTTGACCTAATTCAATAACTGAACCGCTCGTTAACAATCCATTTCTAGCTGTTGGGCTAATGTTGACAGTGGAATTTGTTACCGACAGAGTTAAATCGCCGGTAGCAGGGTCAAAAGCAAGCGTTTGTTCCTCTGCCGCCTGTGCAATTGCTGGTATGGTTGATAAATCGATAGTGTTGCCATTGCTGATACCTAGCACGTTCTCGGTGAGCGTGAGAGTTTGAACATCTCTACCCTGTGGAAACGCCGCTGACAGGTCTACAGTTGCGTTTTTATCGTTAACTGTAGATGTAAGCGTTGTTCCGGTCAACGTCATCGTGTGAGTTGTCGCGTCGTTCAGCGCCTGTGGTGTGATTGCAGATTGCTGTACTCCTGGTGGCACTGGTACTGGTACGAGCAGCCCTAATTCTTGCCCTGGAACAGGTGCTATCGTTTCGACATTAATCGAGGAGGTCTTGTTCTTAAAGTCGTCGCCCACCCAGCTAACGTCGCTGGTAAAGGTCTTACTCGTGCCCTCACATCCAGTCGCTTCGTAGACGGTGACCTTTATGCCTGCTGGCACTTTTAACGAACTCAACTTATCGTTGCCGAAAATGTCATACTTGCCCGGCTCAAGTTCTTGGTAGGCTCCTTGGAAGTTAGTGCCTGCATAGATCATAACTTTGTCTGACATAGTTTTAACTCCTTTATTTACTGGACTAGAAACCTGGGACAGCCATGTTAAACTGGCTCAAAAGTTAAGGTACAAATACAAACTTTACCTGCCCTAACTTTATTAAGTCAAGACATTTACCACCTTCTTTCTTAACTGTCTTAACTGTCTTAACTGTCTCAATTTTATCCTTTAATTTTTTCCTTAAGTGTCTTATGTGGTATTGACTTTTTCCTGTAATAAGGAAAATATTAATATGAAATATTGTTAAATACCTTAGCTCGACTTTGTTCATTTGCCAAATTCTCAACTAAGGAAGCAATATGAGAAAATGCTCTCAGTGCTCAAATCTATTTGATCAATGTCATCATTGAAGATAAAGATTTTGCTAAGTTTATTAAAACGTTATCACTTTACGGCGTTGGTCTTGTCTTGGTAACGCTCTTGGGGTTGTGTTGCAATTGGATAACACCACCTGTTATTTGACCTGTAGCCAATTGAAGATTTGTCCAATTGTGAGTTGCAGATTCGAGGCGAAGTCAGGAACACTTAGCACATCATTTAGCTCCTCCTCCAGTTCTGGCTGCTGTCCGGGAGGATAGAGCAGGATGGAGCGTTCCGCTGGCTCGATAAGCCATCCCATGAGAGAGCCATGCTTGAGACTGTGCAGAATTTTGCGAGTTGTTTTAGTAGAGGATTGTTCTGGACTGAGGATTTCAATGATCCAGTCTGGATGAGATTCAAAGGCGTTGGCAATCGTGCCGCCGGGGTTAGTGGGGATGCGCTCCCAGGTAAAGACAGCGATATCGAGGACGATTGAGCGTCCTCCAAAGGTACAGCGTAGTTCTGGAAGAGCAAGAGCAATACGCAGATCTTCTACTACTGCGTTGATAGCAGGATGCGGCTGTGTTCTCCTTGTGGCATTGGTTTTTGAATAATCTGTCCATCAATGAATTCCCTGGCAGGTTTAGTTTCGGGCAGGAGCAGAAACTCATTTAGGGTGATGGAATTAAGAGAAGTTTGTACCATCCGTCATTACTCCCAGTCGTGGACTGTGTCCTTATTCTAACTAGGGACGAGCGTCGGCATTGTCAAGTTAACGGAACGAATCTGTCAGAACTGGATTCAAACGGAAGAGTACAAATACTGGTTCTGGTATGCTAATAGCCATAAAGCAGCATCCGTTGGCAAACCATGAAGTCTTTTGTTACCCTTACCAGGGGTGAACTGATTCATTCTTCGTCGGGGTTAATACCTGCTGCCCGTAAGCGCTCTGCCAACTGCTCGGCTCTTTGCTGCTCCTGTTTAGCTATTTCCTCCGGCAATAAGACTAATCTCTCTTGGCGATCGTAGAATCGTAACCACTGGCAAGTTCCCGTTGGCGGCTCGCGTCGTATGCATCCTGACCATGTCCCTAGCCATAGCTCTAAGCTTTCACACCACAACCAACCATGCTCGTTTGCTATCAGAGGTTGATATTGCTGTGCAGCGTCTAGGTGCCAGCCCTCCAACGACTCCGGGTCAAACGGATCGTAAATACAGTACTCTCTGGTGCGAAATGTTCGTTCGTAGAGCCGCTTTCTGATTCCTTTGTCTATCTTTGCCGTGCTGGGCGACATCAGCTCGACAATCACGTCAGGATACCGTCCTTCCTCCTCCCAGATTACCCAACCCTGGCGCTCGCGACTGCCATCTACATCCAGAGCCACAAAAAAATCTGGTCCTTTGAAAATCTCGGTTCATTGCTTGAGAGCGGCTGTAGTAGACGAACATATTGCCACCGACGAAAAAGTCTGTTCGCTCCGCTAGGGCTGTCAGGACCGAATCAATCAAGACATTCATTGCAATCCGATGGCGATTCGTATCCATTGGCTCTCCATCATCAAAAACTAAATCGGTTGGAGGCTCAGGCGGCTCCCAAATTTCTGCTTGGAGAGATAACACTTCCTGCTCGGCAGTTACTTTAGCGGTCATGGCTTTGTTAGAGGGTAGAGTGCCGATTCACTTTTAAGCGAGACTGAGACCGGAAAGCCATCCGATGGGTACAATCATCCGTTCAGTTGCAGTCATTATAGCGCTGAAAGCGTAACAAAAGTGCAGGCAAATCTTTGGTCGAAGTGTTTGGGGCGTTTTTACAGGGAATTTTGTAATGATTCAGGTGGGGGGTATTTTTACTAGCAATCCACTTCGATTTCGTTGCTGTTAAAGTGGCAAAAGCGTGGATTTAAGTACAATAGCTAGAGGATCAGAAGCCAGCTCTCACCTCAATCTTGAATAGCGAATTCTGACACTTTCCTTCCATATCACTACTAAGGACGACAGCCAGAGTATAACAAGCCAGCTCTCACCTCAATCTCCCAAGCGCGAGTTCTGACACTTTCGGCTAAATTAAAGTCAGCCATTTGTTGAGTATAAGTCTATGACTTCAGCGATTCAAACACTTACGCTAGAAGCCTTCCTGCATCTCCCAAACATTGAGGAATCTCCTGCTTGGGAATTCATTGATGGAGAGATGTTACAAAAACCGATGCCCACAACTCATCACAGCATCTTGCAAAAGCGATTGGTTGCTGCAATTGACCAAGCACAGAGCCAATATGAAGCGTTTCCTGAGTTGCGTTGTGTGCTGAGTCAACAGTCGGTAGTCCCCGATGTGGCTGTGATTCTAAACCAGCGTGTACCTTCCGAAAATAGTCCAGTGCAAGGTGCGCCTGATTGGATTATCGAGATTCTGTCGCCTGAGCAGAGTACGACCAAGTTGATTGCGAAGATTCAAATCTGTCTGACGGAAGGCGCGCAACTAGGCTGGCTGCTCGATTCTACAGAACGGGTGATAATGGTGTTCTGGAGCGATCGCCCTCTCGCCATCATCTCTGGAGAGACGGTTGTGCCTGTCCTTCCAGGAGTAAACCTCCAGATGAGGGCAAAACAAATTTTTGACTGGTTACAGCCACGACGAGCGAAATGATGCCACATAGATCAGAAATTGGTGTCTGAGTAGACTGACCTCACCCCGATGCGGGAACCAAATCCGACAATCGCCCCACTGTGCAGAGATTCAGCGCTTCCATCCAAGGAATACCTCGTAAAGACGCCCCAAACACTTCGACCAAAGATTTGCCTGCACTTTTGGCATCTGGCAGGAAGGAACGTAGGAACTGCACAAACGCTACCCTATTCTCCGCTTGCACGCCTATGCAGGTAGGTTTCCCGCTCCGAACCAAAATAGATCACTGCAGTCCGTTGCTGGTTTTTAAGTTGAGATGCTGTTGCCACTGTCACCACTCCTGATTTCTCAGTAGAAGTTTACGCAAAAAAACCTCATTCTGCGCCAGACACCAATTTCTGATCTATGTGAGAAATTAATGAGACTAAATCGCAATAAATTGGAGTATTATCTACGAGGTATTCGGGCTATGGAGCTGGTTTTATCTACTTTTTAGCTTTCATGTCGCCCCCGCAGCTATAGCATCCTCTCTTAACTGTCTTAACTTTATCCTTAAGTGTCTTATCTGGGATTGACTTTATTCTGCAATCATGAAAATATTTATTGGCTCTATTGTTAAACACCGATTAGCTCGACTTTATTTATGATCAGCGTATAATTTATCTTTGGCAAATGGAGTGGAGTCAGTAGTTTCCAATATCTGTTTGAAAAACAACTGCAAAATCCCCCACCCAGAAAGCAATACGAGAAAATGCGCTCAGTGATCAAATCCCTTGCTGCTGAGCAAGAACGCTATTTTACAGCCAACGAGGTGTTGGAGTTATGGGAAAATGGGGTCTTTAAGTAATCCATCATATCGGATCGTCGCCATTCCTGGGGAAGGGATTGGGCCAGAAGTTGTGGAAGCTTCCTTAAAAATTCTGCAACAGGTGGCTAAACTTGAAGGATTTACCCTGCAGGTAGACTATGGCTGGCTCGGCGCAACTGCCTTCAAAAAACTGGGTAGTTACTTCCCTCAAGCTACCGCCCAACTGTGCGAAACAGCCGATGGGATTGTATTTGGTGCGATTACCCAAGGCGGACTGCTAGAACTACGAAAGCACTTCGACTTTTTTTGCAATCTTCGCCCAATCCGTAGCGTTAAAAGTCTCCTGAATAAATCTAGCCTTCGACCAGAGAAAGTTCAAGGACTCGATATTCTGATTATTCGAGAACTGGTCAGTGGGATCTATTTTGGACCATCTGGACGGTCTTGCGATCGCCAAGGAACTTACGGATACCATACGATGCGCTATTACGATGAGGAGATTCGTCGGATCGCTCGCGCGGCGTTGCAGCAAGCCCAACGTCGCCGAGGATTACTCACCGTAGCCCACAAAGAAAATGCCTTGCCCCATTTGCCCTGGACTTGTCTAGTGCAAGAAGAAGCCACACAGTTTCCAGGCGTTGTCGTCGAGCCAATGCTGGTGGATAACTTAGCCATGCAAATGGTTTTCAATCCGCAGCGGTTTGATGTGATTTTGGCGGGAAATCTGTTTGGAGATATTCTTAGCGATATTGGCGGTGCATTAGTTGGCTCAATCGGCTTATTAGGATCAGCCAGTCTTAACGCTAATGGATTTGGGCTGTACGAAGCCATTCACGGCACAGCCCCAGACATTGCCGGAAAGGGAATTGCTAATCCCCTCGGAACTCTCGGAGCTTGTATTTTAATGCTTCAGCAATGGGGAGAGGCACAAGCCGCCCAACGGATTATTGAAGCACAAGACCGAATTTTATCCCAGGGATACCGGACAGCCGATTTGTCTCCCCAAGGAAAAGAAATTTTTGTCAACACTGAAACCTTAGTTGACCTTTTGCTTGATGAAGTTTCAACCGTGCAACATTCTGCACTAGGAGTGATTCATGAGTAACGCAAATAACGTTTTGCACCTTGGAGATGATATCAATACCGATGATATTATTCCTGCCCAGCGGGCAACGACAGATGACCCTGAGCACTTAAAACAGAATGCTTTAGAATATCTCATCGGTCCAGGCGAACTGCTAAAATACGATGTGATTGAAGCCGGAGAAAATTTCGGCTGTGGTTCCAGCCGAGAAGTTGCCCCCATTGCCCTCAAAGCCGCCGGAATTCAGAAGATTCGTGCGCGATCGTTTGCCGAAATTTTTTATCGTAATAGCATCAATATTGGACTGTCCCTAGAAATTCTGGGGGAAAAACAGCAGAACCCAGTAGTTGATGCGATCGCAGCAGCAGGCGGGCTGATGCCTTTTAATCAGATGCGTCGTCGCTACGAGATCACCATTCCTCCCAGCCTCACCCCTCCACGACCCATGACTTTAGTGGAAAAACTCTTGGCCCTCGCCTCCGGAAATTCCTACGTCCAGCCTGGAGAGGTGGTTTTTGCCCAGGTCGATTTAGCCTTATCCCATGATGCAGTGGCCGGTCCTGTGGCCAAAATATTTTATCAACAGTATGGAGAAGGGGCAAAGTTGTGGGACTCCCAACGGGTAGTTTTGGTAGCAGATCACTTTATCCAAGTCAATGACATCCGTGCTGATCACAAAGCCCATCTCATGTATGAACAGATGGTTCAGTTTGCCCAAGACCAAGGATGCCACTTATTTGATGTGGTTTCCCCAGGTGAAGCAGCAGGCATCTGCCACGTTTTACTGCCAGAACAAGGGTTTATCCGACCAGGAATGGTGATTGCCGGTACAGATTCTCATACTTGCACCTACGGGGCATTGGGAGCCTTTTCTACAGGCGTAGGAACGACGGATATGGCCAATATTTTTGCCATGGGGGATATGTGGATTCGTGTTCCCCCAACCCTAGTATTCGAGTTGTCTGGAACCCTGCCTCCCCAAATCAGTGCCAAAGATATTATCCTGTTTATCCTGGGGCAAATCGGCTGTGGTGGTGCAACCAGTAGGGTGATGGAGTTTAAAGGGTCGATCATCGAGCAATTACCCCTTGATGAACGGATGACGCTAGCCAATATGGCAATCGAGTGTGGTGCGATGTGTGGCTTGATTGCTCCTGATCAGGTGACCCGTAAGTATGTAAAAAACAGCACATCACAATGGTTTGAAGAGATTATCGCCGATTCTGATGCTGAGTACGAAAGGATTTATCAATTTGACCTGAGTGATTTAGAACCGCAAGTCGCACGCCCCCCAAAACCGGATCAGGTAGTTGCCATTAGTCAGTTAGGGGACATTCCTATTACCAAAGCCTTTATTGGCTCTTGTACGGGGGGCAAACTCTACGATCTAGCTCAGGCAGCGGAAGTTTTGAAGGATCGCCAACTGGCAGACGGCGTAAACTTGTTTATTGTACCTGCTTCGGTTGAGATTCGCCAACAAGCCCAAGCGTTAGGCTATCTCGACATTTTTGAACGAGCAGGGGCACAGATTCTGAAGTCAGGTTGTGGGGCTTGTATCAACTCTGGACTTGGGGTTTTGGCAAAAGAAGAAACAGGGGTTTATGCAACCAATCGCAATTTTAAAGGACGCAGCGGCGATCCAACCGGCAAAAACTATTTGGCCTCCCCAAGAACGGTGGCCATCTCAGCCGTAAATGGAAAAATTAGTCATGATCTCGATTAAAGACTGAGCTGTAAGATCAATAGAGAAATATTGTCAGGATTTTAGGTAATTCCAATGGACGAAATCGTAAAAAAAATTGCCGGTCTGGGTCTTCCTGGCGTGATTCTCGTGATTACAATGGCCGCATCAGGGGGGGTGGGTAGTTCCTACGCCATTATAGCTGCGATCGCGGGGTTGGGAGGTCCGTTTGGCATCGTAGGAGGTATAGGCATGCTTAGTCTGATGACACTTGTGGGGGAGGCTCTAGCGGGATATGGAATTGAAACCATTCTTCATAGCATCTATGCAGAACGCAGCCAAACCGAATCCGCGAGATTTCTCCTCAAAGAAATTAAAGCTTTACCCATTACAGAGGAGCTAAAACTCAAACTTAAAACTCAACTTGGCCCAGAACAAATCAGTAGTGATTCTAAAGAGTCTCAGGCCCCAAAGACAATTGAAATCACAGATGATTAATTTCAATGTTACATTCTTTGAGCCAGGTCTAATGGCACTAATGAAATCATTAAGAACTAAGATGCGTATAATTTAGATGCGTTTGACCTGGTGGATGTCCCAAAATTGCTGAAATTTATCCTAATTTTGAAAATTCCTAGCTCATGTTCAAACATGACAAAGAACCGAAGGTGTTGAAAGGGGTGAGATAGCGGTAAGACTTTAATTAATTTAAAAGAGAGATATGAACAATAGCAATCTTTCTGATATAGAAATAGAAAAATTTCTTTGTGGTAAATGGCGCTTTGATACGTCTTGGGAAAAAATATATATTGGATTTAGGAATGATATGACCTATGAGCAAACCAGGATTGAAACATTTATTTTATCTAAACCTAGGGAATTTATAACAGGTAATAAATTTAATGGGGTATGGCACGTAAGTGAAAGGAAATTGTGGTTAAATGTTAAAAGTATTCCGAACTCCATTTTTAATTTCCAGATCCCGCTATTATCTAAGGTTTCTGTTGCAGATATGGCAGCTAGATTCGGTTCTATGTTTATGACAGAAAAGTATGAAGTCATTGAAATTAATAGTTTTAAATTTCTGATTATGGATGTAGACGAATCAATTGTTGGCACCAGAATAACTTAATAGTTCAAAACTAGTAGAGATTGTAAAATGGCTTTTGCCATCACTGGATGGTGACCACACAACCAAAACTTACCATCACTACATCAAGCACATATCAGTAGTGATGACTTTAGTAAAATTTTTAATTCGTGCATTACGTTTATGGAAAAAAAAGTGATTGGTTCTACTCAGTCTATTGATAATTTTTCCGCTTTAACTGAAGGTGAGCGGCGCAAACTCCTGGTGGAGTGGAATGATACAAGCGTAAATTACCCTAAGCACCTATGTATACATCAGTTATTTGAAGCACAGGTAGACAAGACTCCAGACAGTATAGCTGTCGTCTTCGAGGAGCAGCAACTTACTTATCAGGAGTTGAACCACCGAGCCAACCAGTTGGCGCACTATCTGCAAGGTTTGGGTGTAGGGCCAGAGGTGCTTGTAGGCATTTGCGTCGATCGCTCCCTAGAGATGGTCGTAGGACTGCTGGGCATCCTCAAGGCAGGTGGAGCATATGTGCCGCTAGACCCAACGTATCCCAAAGAGCGTCTATCGTTCATGCTGTCAGATTCACAAGTGCAGGTGCTGTTGACCCAACAAAAGTTCGTTGAAGGGTTTACTGGAAGCGCGGCAAAGGTGGTTTGTCTGGATACTGATAGGAAATCCGTTAACCGCCAGAGCCAAGAGAATCCCACTAGCAACGTAATGGCTGATAACCTGGCTTACGTCATCTACACCTCCGGTTCTACAGGAACACCAAAGGGAGTAGCTGTGCCGCATCGGGCTGTCAATCGGCTAGTATGCAACACAAACTACGTAAAGTTAGTGCCTAGCGATCGCGTTGCCCAAGCCTCAAATGCTTCATTTGACGCAGCTACATTCGAAATCTGGGGCTCTCTCCTTCACGGGGCAACGCTTGTCGGAATTCCTCATGATGTTGTGCTTTCGCCCCAGAACTTCGCAGTGTACATCCGCGAACAAGGTATTAGCGTATTATTCTTAACGACAGCCTTATTTAATCAGTTAGCCAGCGTTGTCCCCCAGGTATTTAAAGACCTGCGACACTTGCTATTTGGAGGCGAGGCTGTAGATCCCAAGTCGGTCAAAGCGGTTTTCAGGAATGGGGCGCCACAGCGATTGCTGCATGTTTATGGACCGACTGAGAGTACAACATTCTCTTCCTGGTATCTAGTACAGGACATTCCGGAAGGGGCTACAAACCTGCCAATTGGTCGCCCGATCTCCAATACACAAATCTACCTACTGGACTCCAAACTTCAACCAGTTCCCATTGGATTAGCTGGTGAATTATACATTGGCGGCGACGGCTTGGCACGAGGCTACCTGAACGCAAGAGAGTTAACTGAGGAAAAATTCATTCCCAATCCCTTCAGTCAAGAACAGGAGGCACGCCTTTACAAAACTGGCGACTTAGCCCGCTTCTTACCAGACGGCAACATTGAGTTTATTGGTCGGATTGACACTCAGGTGAAGATTCGTGGCTTTCGCATTGAACTAGGAGAAATTGAGGCGCTTTTGAGTCAACACCCGGATGTACGGCAGGCAGTAGTCATAGCCCGTGAAGACACCCCTGGTGATAAGCGCCTTGTCGCCTATGCCGTCCCCAACCAACAACCTGATGCGATCGCTAGTACCCTAAAACGCTTCCTCCAGGAAAAGCTACCCAACTACATGGTGCCAGCGGTCTTTGTGATCCTAGACTCCTTGCCCCTCACCCCCAATGGTAAGGTGGATCGTCAGGCAATGCCAGCCCCCGACCGCACACGCCCTGATCTCGAAGAAACCTTTGTCGCACCTCGTAACCCAATTGAGGAGACGCTAGCGGTGATCTGGGCTGAGTTACTGGGACTTGAGCAGATTGGAGCCAATGACAATTTTTTCCATCTGGGTGGTCATTCGCTAATCGCAACCCAGATCCTTTCGCGCGTGCGCGAAGTTTTCCAAATTGAGTTGTCCTTTCACCACATCTTTGAAAACCCCACCGTAGCGGGCCTAGCTCAGCTAATCGAACAGTGGAACCGCCTACAGCAGCAGTTGCAGCGTCCTGCCATACAACGAATTCCGCGTCAGGGACTTTTGCCAGTCTCCTTTGCCCAAGAGCGAGTGTACTTCATCCAGCAATTGGCTCCTGAAAGTAGTGCCTACCAATTCCAGGCAACTATGCGATTTAAGGGTCAGCTGGATGTGGCGGTATTACAACAGTGCCTCAACGAGATTGTGCTGCGTCATGAAATCTTTCGCACGACTTATCCGGCGGTAAATGGACGGCTATTTCAGGTAATCCACCCACCCCAACCAATCAGCTTCAGAGTGGTTGACCTCCAGACATTCCCTGAATCTGAACGTGAAACAGAGGCGACTCGACTGCTTGAGGCAGAAGTGCAAAAGCCCTTTGACCTGAATCAACTACCATTAGTCAGGTGGGTTTTGTTGAGGTTAAGCGACCAAGAACATCTGTTAATCCATATCGAGCATCACATGGCTCATGATGGTTGGTCCTTCAACGTGTTCCTGGGTGAGTTAGTGGGACTTTATCAAGCGTTCTCACTGGGAGATCCTTCCCCGCTTCCTGAACCAGTCCTCCAGTTCGCGGACTTTGCCCATTGGCAGCGACAGTGGGTCAAAAGCCAGGAAGCCCAAGCCCAATTGGCCTATTGGCAGCAGAAGTTATCCGGCAGTTCACCCCTCTTGGAATTACCCTATGACCGCCCGCGACCTGCAGAGCAAACTTACCAGGGCGATCAAATCAGGGTGGAACTTCCCATCAACTTGTGCGAATCCCTCAGACTTCTGAGCCGTCAAGAGGGTGTCACCTTATTCATGACGATGCTGGCAGCTTTTCTGGTAATGTTGCGCCGATACACCGGGCAGGACGACCTTAGCGTAGGGACTGCTGTTGCCAATCGGCGGATGCGCGAGATAGAGCGGTTAATTGGCATGATCGTCAATAACCTGGTTTTACGCACCGATTTGTCTAGCAATCCCACATTTCGGGAGTTAGTTGGTCGAGTGCGCTCCTGTACTCTGGAAGCCTATGCCAACGAAGACCTACCCTTCGATAAGGTGGTGGAGGTTCTCAAGCCAATACGGAACCTGAGTCACAATCCCCTGTTTCAAGTGATGTTCAGCTTCCATGATTCCCCCCTGCCGGACTTGAGTCTCCCAGGCTTGAATATCAGCCTGCATGAACCTGTGAGCAACAAATCGGCAAAGTTTGATCTGGATTTCCTTGTCATACCACGTTCTGAGCAACGTGTGCAGAACAGTTCTAAAACGGGAGCGAAGGGAATCACTCTAGTCTTAGAATACAACAGTGACCTATTCGATGCCGCCACAATCCAACGAATACTAGAGCAGTATCAAACTTTACTAGAGGGGATTGTTGCCAACCCAGAGCATCGAGTTTTCGAATTACCACTGCTAACGCAGGCCCAGCAGCAGTTACTGGTGGAGTGGAATCAGACTCACAGGGAGTATCCCTCTAAGGAATGTGTCCATCAGTTATTTGCAGCCCAAGTGGAGCTAACGCCCGATGCTGTAGCTATCCAGCAGTCAGGTCAACACCTAACCTACCGCGAATTGAACGATCGCGCCAACCAACTAGCACACTATCTGCAAAATTTGGGAGTCAAACCAGAAACCCTAGTTGGCATCTGCGTAGAGCGAACACTCGAGATGATTGTCGGCTTACTCGGCATTCTCAAAGCGGGGGGTGCTTATGTTCCTCTTGACCCTGCCTATCCAAAAGAGCGACTGGCTTACATTCTAGAAGATACGCAACTGGGCATTCTCCTGACTCAAGAAAGATTACTCGCCTTCCTACCAGATCAGGCGAGAAAAACGATCTGTTTAGATACGGACTGGGCAGTAATTGCTCAACACAGTACAGCCAACCCTATTAGTGACGTTCAACTCCACAACCTGGCCTACATTATTTACACCTCTGGTTCCACGGGCAAACCCAAGGGGGTAATGATTGAACATCGGTCACTGATGAATTTTGTCATCACCGCCGCCCACGAATATGGAATTAATGCAGGCGATCGCATTCTGCAATTTGCCTCTATCTGCTTTGATACATCTGTTGAAGAAATCTTTCCCAGTCTATTAGTCGGCGCAACATTAGTGCTGCGAACCGAACAGATGCTGCACTCGGGCGATGAATTTTGGCGGTGTTGCCGAGAATGGCAATTGACCCTTTTGAATTTTCCCACAGCATATTGGCATCAGTTGGCGGCGGAACTTACCCCTCAAGACCCCCGTATTCCCTCTAGTCTTAGAACCGTGATTGTTGGGGGAGAAGAAGCTCAACTCGAAAAAGTCAGGCGTTGGCACAGTAGTGTTGCTCATTTCCCCAATCCACCCCAATTATTTAATAGTTACGGGCCAACGGAAGCAACGGTCATAACCACTCTACACCGCTTAAATTCCCCAGCAGCCACCTCCGTTTCGATTGGACGACCTATAAGCAATGCTCAGGTCTATGTCCTGGATCAATATCTGCAACCTGTGCCAATAGGAGTTCCCGGAGAACTGTATATTGGCGGATCTCTCTTAGCCAGAGGATATTGGCAACGCCCTGAACTCACGGCTGAGAAATTTATCCAGAATCCAGTTATTGATGCAACCTGCGATCGCCTCTACAAAACAGGGGACTTAGCACGATTTCGAGCAGATGGCAACCTGGAATATCTTGGTCGAGTTGACGATCAGGTGAAGATTCGCGGCTTCCGCATCGAGTTGGGAGAAATCGAGATCGTGCTGAGTCAACATCCACAGGTGCTCCAATCTGTCGTCATTGCACGCGAAGACATTCCCGGACAAAAGCGCCTAGTGGCTTATGTCGTTGGGCACCAGCCGCAACCAAACGCCAATGAACTGCGCCATTTCCTGAAGCAGCTCCTGCCTAATTACATGGTGCCCTCGGCTTTCGTGCTGCTGGAAGCGCTGCCGATGACTCCCAACCGGAAGGTAGACTACCGCGCCTTACCAGCCCCCGATTTCTCCCGCAGTGGGGAAGATAACTTTGTTGCCCCCCGCACCCCCACAGAAGAGAGATTAGCGGCAATCTGGTCAGAAATCTTAAGACTAGAACTTGTCGGCATCCACGATAACTTCTTTGAACTGGGCGGAGACTCCATCCTTAGCATTCAGGTAATTTCCCGAGCCAATCAGGCGGGTATCCAAATTGCCCCCAAACAGCTAGTTCAGTACCAAACCATTGCTGAGTTAGCTGCCGTGGCAGGCATCAGTCGCCTTTTTCAAGCCGAACAAGGGTTAGTGACTGGCTCGGTGGCGCTGACACCCATCCAGCAGTGGTTTTTCGAGCAGAAATTGCCTGCTCCTCATTTCTTTAACCAGTCAGCACTGCTGGAGGTGCCGCCAGACTTGACACATGAGCAATTGCAGCGAGTCGTACAACAATTGTTAGTGCATCACGATGCTCTGCGTCTGCGGTTTGTGCAAGAAGACGAACACACTCAGCAGATTAACGCCGCCGCCCAGGAACCTGTGCCATTTAGCGTCATCGATTTGTCACACCTGTCGGCAGAAGAACAACAAACAGCGATGAAAGCTGCGGATTCTGAACTCCAGGCTAGTCTGAACCTATCCACTGGGCCTATCGTGCGAGTGGCGCTGTTTCAACTGGGTTTGGATCAACCTGGTCGGTTACTGTTCATCATCCATCATTTAGCAGTAGATGGCATCTCGTGGCGGATTTTGCTCGAAGACTTAGCTACTGCCTACCAACAAATCAGCCGTGGCGAAGCGATTAAACTACCGCCCAAGACCACTTCCTTCCAAGATTGGGGCGATCGCTTAATAGAATATGGGCAATCAGACGCGATCGCTACGGAGCTGGATTACTGGCTGAGTGAGTCTAGTTTTAAAGTTACTGCCCTGCCAGTAGACTATCCTTCAGGTAAAGAGGACAACAACTTAGCCTCAACCGCTTCTGTGTCACTTTCTTTAAGTGAAGAACAGACCCGCGCCCTCTTGCAGGATGTACCCTCTGCCTACAACACTCAAATTAACGATGTGTTGTTGACTGCCTTAGTGCAGAGCTTTACCCAATGGACGGGAGAACGTTCACTGCTCGTTGACCTTGAAGGTCATGGACGGGAAGACTTATTTGAGGATGTGGATCTGTCACGCACCGTGGGCTGGTTTACCACCTTATTCCCCGTTCGGTTACAGCTAGAAGAAGTTGACCATCCAGGAGAGGCTTTAAAGTTAGTCAAAGAGCAACTGCGGCGCATCCCCAACCGGGGCATTGGCTATGGCGTGTTGCGATATTTGGGGCAGGATGACACAACACGCAGGAAACTACAGACGCTATCCCAGGCGGAAATAAGTTTTAACTACCTTGGTCAGTTCGATCAGGTGCTTAGGGCATCTGCTGTGTTGGGTTTGGCTAAAGAATTCAAAGCTGAACAGAGCGAACTTGGCAGACGCAGCCACCTGTTAGGAGTAAGCGGATTCATTCGCTCAGGAAAGCTGGAAATGACTTGGACTTACAGTGAGAAAGTTCACAAGCGAGCCACCATTGAACGGTGCGCTTTTGGATTCATGGAAGCATTAAAAACCCTGATTGCTCACTGTCAGTCTCCAGAGTCCCAAGGCTATACGCCTTCTGACTTTTCTGCTGCAAAACTCAATCAACAACAGCTTGATAAATTCCTAGCCAAGATTAACAAAGACAAAACCAAGTAGAGGTAGTTTGGTGAAGAATATCGAAGATCTTTATGAACTTTCGCCCATGCAGCAGGGGATGCTCTTTCATACCCTTTATGCGCCAGAATCGGAAGTCTATTTCGAGCAGTTGCTTTGCACCCTCCAAGGAGAATTGAATTTTTCTGGGTTTGTGCAAGCTTGGCAGCAGGTTGTTGCTCGACACCCGGTTTTACGCAGTTCCTTTTATTGGGAGGAGATAGACAAGCCCTTGCAAATGGTGAGTAAGCAAGTGGAGATCCCGTGGGTGGAACTGGACTGGCGTAATTTAACGCCCGATCAACAACAACAGCATCTAGGGGATTTTCTGCAAGGCGATCGCCAAAAAGGGTTTGAGCTGACTCAAGCTCCTCTGATGCGCTTCACCCTGATCCAGCTAGGGGAGTATACCTACCAATTTATCTGGAGCCATCATCATATCCTGTTTGATGGCTGGTCGATGCAGATTATCCTGCAAGAAGTTTTAGCCTTCTATGAGGCTTATCATCGAGGCGAACCTTTACGCCTCAAACCTTCTCGCCCCTATCGAGGGTATATTGATTGGTTACAGCAACAGGACATCTCTAAAGCAAAGAACTTCTGGCAACAAACCCTTCAAGGGTTTGAGGCTCCTACCCCTTTGAGGGTAGGTAAATGGATGGGGGACTCAGGGCAACAGCAAACCTATGATGAGCAACATTTTAAATTCTCCCAAGGGTTAAGCGATCAAGTACAATCCGTAGCTCGACAGCACCATTTAACTTTGAATAATTTGGTGCAAGGAGCATGGGCGTTGCTGCTTTCTCGCTACAGTGGGGAACCCGATGTAGTCTTTGGTGCGACTGTATCCGGTCGCCCACCTACGCTTGATGGAGTAGACTCGATGGTCGGGCTATTTATCAACACCCTCCCCATACGGGTACAAGTCACTGGAAAAGCGGAATTATTACCCTGGCTTAAGCATTTACAAACCCAGCAATTTGAACAGGAACAGTATGCCTACTACTCCCTGGCAGAAATTCAGCGCCTGAGTGATATTCCGCCAGGAATGCCGCTGTTCGAAAGCCTTTTAGTATTTGAGAATTATCCAATAGATTCCTCGGCAACAGAATCAAAAAAAACTTTAGAAATTAGTCATATTTATTGTTTTGAACGCACGAATTATCCCCTGACTGTCGTTGTAAATCCTCAATCCCAATTGTCTGGAAGGATTGTCTATGATACCAGCCGCTTTGAGGGAGAGACAATTGGCCGCATGATTGGACATTTCCAAACATTGCTAGAAGGAATGGCCGCGAATCCACAACAGTGTATTTCCCAATTATCCCTGCTCAGTGCAGCCGAACAGGAACAATTGCTGGTGGAAGAGAATAATCTTCAGACAGACCAGTTTGATTACAAATGTATTCACCATTTATTTGAGTCACAGGTAGAAAAAAATCCCGATGCAGTAGCAGTTGTGTATGAAAAACAACACCTAACTTATCGGGAGTTGAATAACCGCGCCAATCAATTAGCCCATTATTTACAATCGCTGGGAGTTAAACCCGAGGTCCGGGTGGGAATTTGTGTCGAGCGATCGCTCTTAATGGTGGTAGGAATGCTGGGGATTCTCAAAGCGGGTGGAGCTTATGTTCCGCTAGATCCAGCTTATCCTTCAGAAAGACTGGCGTTCATGGTGGAAGATGTACAGACCCCCATCTTGCTAACGCAAACTCATTTGCAAGATAGACTCCCAGGCAATTTAACCCAAACTGTGATTGATCTTGACTCAGCTTGGGAAATAATTGCCCAACACAGGGAAGACAATTTGCATAGTGAAGTTAATCCAGAAAATTTAGCTTATATCATTTATACCTCTGGCTCGACGGGAAAACCAAAAGGAACAGAAGTTCCCCATCGTAGCATCATTGGGTTTATGTTTGGGGTTGATTACATTCACCTTGATGCAGACCAGGTTTTTCTACAACATTCATCGATTTCCTGGGATGCTCTTACCCTAGAACTTTGGCCGCCCTTGCTTTATGGGGGGCGTTGTGTGCTTTACCCAGGCAAAATTCCCACACCTGGGGACTTAAGCAAGATCATCCAGCAACAAGGGGTTAACATCCTGTTTCTGACTACCGCCCTATTCAATCTCATGATTGACATAATGCCACACGGGTTGTCAGGGGTTAAAAAACTGCTGTTTGGGGGAGAGTCCGTTTCTGTACCCCATGTTCGGCGAGCCTTAGAGATATTACCAGCGACGCAAATTATTCATGCCTACGGCCCTTCAGAATGTACCGTATTTACCTGCTGTTACCCGCTTCCTCAACAACTTGATCGCAATGCACAGTCAATTCCCATTGGAAAACCCATCGGTGACAGGAAAGTTTATTTACTGGATGGGGATTTACACAGGGTTCCTCTTGAGGTTCCTGGGGAACTATATGTGGGTGGAGCGAGTGTTGCTAGAGGTTACTTAAATAAACCAACATTAACCCGTGAAAAATTTATCGCTAATCCTTTTGTTGAGGGGGATACGCTTTACAAAACCGGAGATTTAGTCCGCCGTCTCCCTGATGGGAATCTAGAATTTCTGGGTCGAATTGATACACAGGTTAAAATTCGCGGCTTTCGCATTGAATTAGGAGAAGTTGAGGCGGTTTTAAATCAACACCCTGACATAGGCCAAGTTATGGTCATTGTGCAGGAAGATCAACCTGGGGACAAATACCTAGTCGCCTATCTCATTGCCAAGGATAACCCACCGACTCCTAGCACCCTGCGAAACTTCCTGAAGAAAAAGCTGCCTGACTACATGATCCCCGCCGCTTTCGTATTTCTGGAGGCATTCCCCCTGACTCCTAATGGTAAGGTCAATCGCCGTGCTTTGCCCGCCCCAGATGCTTACCAGAGAAGTCTGGAGGTTGATTTTGTTGCTCCTCGCACGCCTACCGAACAAGAATTAGCCACTATTTGGTCTGAAGTTCTCAGGTTAAAACAGGTTGGAATTCACGATAACTTCTTCGAGTTGGGGGGGCATTCTTTACTGGCTACCCAAGTGATTTCTCGGTTAAGGGAAGCCTTTTCTCTAGATTTTCCTCTGCGTTACCTGTTTGAAAATCCGACCCTTGCTGAACTAGCCCAAGAAGTGATGGCTCAACAGCTCGAACAATCAGAAAGCGATGCCTTAGCACAGATTTTAGGGGAAGTTGATCAGTTATCAGAGGAAGAAGTAACGCAGCAATTGCTTTTTTGAGTATTAAATTCAGTACTCTTTCTTATCTATGTGCGTCTGGAGCGGTTCGATTTAAAAAACTAATTTTTAACAAAAGTATTATGAGCGATCTACTAAAACGTCTTGAAACACTTTCGCCAGAAAAGCGAGAATTAGTACTGCAAAAACTGAGAAAACAGCAACAGCTTTCTCCACAAAATGATGGCAGGCTAATTCCACTCCTGACACCCAGATCGCGGGAGCAACCCCTTCCTCTCTCCTTTGCCCAAGCTCGACTGTGGTTTCTCGACCAACTAGAAGGCGAAAATTGTGTCTACAACGTCCCGTTTTTCTGGCAATTTAGCGGATGTCTCCAGATAGCTGCCTTAGAACAAGCCATCAGAGAAATTGTTCAACGTCATGAAGTGTTACGTACCACCTTCTCAGTTGTCGATGGGTCGCCGATACAGGTGATTCACCCTGCTCCCAAGCTGACGATGCAAGTGCTAGACTGGCGACAATTGACAGAAGAAGACCAGTTAAGGAAAGCGCAGCAGTTAGCCAAGAAAGAATTGCAACAGCCCTTTGACTTATCAAACCCACCTTTGCTGCGGGTAAAGTTGTTGCAACTGACTAACCAATCCCATCTGCTGTTGCTCGTCATCCATCATATCGTTTGTGATGGCTGGTCAATGGAGATATTCCGCTGTGAATTGTTCACCCTTTATACCGCTTTCTGCACTGGAGAACCGTCTCCCCTACCCGAATTATCGCTTCAATATGCCGATTTCGCCCACTGGCAAAGACAATGGCTACAGGGAGAGGTACTCCAAACCCAACTTAATTACTGGCAAAAACAATTAGCCGAAGTCCCGCCCCTGTTAGAATTGCCTACAGATCGACCCCGCCCGTCAGTTCAAACCTATCGGGGGCGTAGCGAGTTTGGGGAAATCAGTCAGGATTTAACACAGAAGTTGAAGCGTTTGAGTCAGGAGGCAGGAACGACCCTGTTTATGACTTTACTGACGGCATTTACTCTCTTACTTTCACGCTACAGCAGACAGGAGGATATTGTCGTCGGCTCTGCGATCGCCAATCGCAATCGTCGTGAAGTTGAACCACTGATTGGCTTTTTTGTCAATACCCTAGCATTGCGTACCAATCTGCAAGGGAATCCAACCTTCTTAGAATTACTCCTCCGGGTGAAGCAAGTAACCCTGGATGCTTATGACCATCAAGATTTACCCTTTGAAAAACTGGTCGATGAACTGGGTCTAGAGCGATCGCTCTCCCATCATCCCCTATTTCAAGTGGCGTTTAGCTTGCAAAATCAAACTCAGGAGAAACTGGAAACCCCTGGATTAACCATTACCCGGTTTGAGTGGGAAAATACGACGACTCTGTTTGATTTGTCGCTGATTTTTCGGGAAACGCCCCAGGGGCTAACAGGAGAATGGGAATATGCCAGCGATTTGTTTGAAGCTAAAACCATTCAACGGATGGCGGGACATTTTGCAGTCTTGCTTAAGAGAATTGTCGATAACCCTCAACAACCGATCAATGCTCTGCCGTTGTTCACAGAAGTTGAACGTCAGCAACTACAACACTGGAATCAAACTCAAACCGATTATCCTTACAATCAAACTCTGGTTAACCTGTTTGAACGACAAGTTGCCAAAACCCCTAATAATCTCGCTTTGGTGTTTGAATCCCAAAGCTTAACTTACCAACGACTGAATGAAAAAGCGAACCAAGTGGCTCATTACCTGATTCAAACCCATAAGATTGAGCCAGACACTTTAATTTGTATCTGTGTTGAACGGTCTTTGGAAATGATTATTGGTCTACTCGGTATCCTCAAAGCAGGTGGGGCTTATGTACCGATTGATCCCAATTATCCACCAGAGCGGATTCAGTTTATGTTAGAAGATTCTGGGACATCGGTGTTGCTAACCCAAAGTTTCCTCCTAGACCAATTACCCGTGGTTGAACTGGAACACTTTTGTCAAGTAATTTGTTTGGATGAGGCAACTTTTAGTTCGGAGTTAACCGATAATCCCAGTCCCCAAAGTACGCCTGATAATTTAGCTTACGTCATCTACACCTCTGGTTCGACGGGACGACCTAAAGGGGTAATGATTGAGCATCAAGCACTTGTCAATCTCAGCTTGGCTTGGGCCAAAACTTTTCAAGTTCAATCCCAAAGCCGTTTGCTTCAGTTTGGGTCTTTTAGTTTTGATCTATCTATTGCTGAAATTGCTACTACCTTCGTCACTGGTGCTTGCTTGTATCTGGCCAAGAAAGAAACCTTGTTACCCAGTCAAATCTTGGTTGACTTCTTAGCTCATCACAAGATTTCCCATAGTTTTTTATCTCCTTCGGCCTTATCTGTCTTACCTGAAGCGACCTTACCCGATTTGGAATGCCTAACGGTTGGTGGTGAGGCTTGCCCAGCAGAATTAGTTACCCAGTGGGCGCAGTCACGACGTTTATTCAATTGCTACGGGCCGACAGAATCTACGGTTGGTGCAGCGATCGCTGTTTGTAAACCCAATGGGAAAAAACCGCCCATTGGTCAACCGTTGTCCAATATCCGCATCTACATTTTAGATGCACACAATCAACCATTACCCCCTGGTATTGCTGGGGAATTGTGTATCGCTGGCGTTGGCTTAGCAAGAGGCTATCTGAATCGTCCCGATTTAACTGCCCAGAAATTCATCCAAGTTGATTTATTCGGTAGAATTGAGCGAATTTACCAAACTGGCGACCTGGCAAGATGGGGGTTGGATGGCAACCTTGAATATCTGGGTCGCATTGACGATCAGGTTAAATTGCGGGGCTTCCGCATTGAATTGGGTGAAATTGAATCGCTATTATTGCAACATCCATCAGTTAAAGAAGCTGTTGTCATTTTATATGAAACTGATAATAATCCCAGGTTAGTAGCATATCTCACGGCGGCGGAAAAATCCGTCAATTTAGGGGGTCTACTCAAAGACTACCTCAAAATTCGCCTGCCGAATTATATGGTTCCTAGCCAGATTATGGTATTGGATAGGTTGCCCCTTACCCCTAACGGTAAGCTAGATCGGCGATCGCTGCCAGCACCCGATAGAGCCACTTCCACTGACTGGGAAATGCCAGTGACTCCAACAGAAGAACTGCTGGCTACTTTATGGCAGGCTATCTTAAAAGCTCAGTCTGTTGGTCGTCGAGACAACTTCTTTGAACTGGGTGGACATTCTCTATTAGCTACCCAATTGGTTGCCCGTATTCGTGACAGTTTTGGGGTAGAATTGCCTGTGCGCAAGGTATTTGAGCAGAGCGTTTTGTCTGAGTTGGCTACAGTTATTGACAAAGCCGCTTGGGCGATCGCCTTACCCCCCATCACTCCCCAACGGTCAAATGACCCCAAAACTCTGTCCTTTGCCCAATCAAGACTCTGGTTTTTAGCCCAGCTTGAAGGTACAGGAACCTCGGCTATCTACAATATGTCAACTGCCCTGCAACTTGACGGCAACTTGAAAATAGAGGCGTTGCGTGCAAGTTTTGAGTATCTCCTCGAACGCCATGCCATTCTACGCACCTACTTTCCTGCACTGGAGGGAGAGCCTCAAGTAGTCGTCCAAGATCCAGAAGATATAGAAGTGCTGGCGATCGCAGACTTACAGGAACTTGATCCCCAGACTCAAGCGAAAACTGTACAACGTTTAGCCGATACCCATGCCCAAGAACCCTTTGACTTAAATACTGGCCCTTTGTTTAAAGCGAAACTGCTGCAACTAAGGGAACAGAAATATGTGTTGCTGATCAATATGCACCATATTATCAGTGACGGCTGGTCTATGGGGGTGTTTAAGCGGGAATGGGAACAGGCTTATTGTGCCTTTGCTCAAGGTCAAGCACCAACTTGGGAACCGTTGCCGATTCAGTATAGTGATTATGCAGCTTGGCAGCGCAGTTGGTTACAAGGGGAGATTTTAGCAAGTCAGGAAACTTACTGGTTTCAACAACTAGGCGATGCTCCCCGATTGCTGGATTTGCCTACTGACTATCCCCGTCCGGCGCAACAAAGTTACCAAGGTGGGCGCGAGGAATATCGTTTGAGCAATGAACTGACTTCATTACTCAAAATAGTGAGTCAAAAACACGGGGTTAGTTTGTTTATGACCCTGTTGACGGCTTTTAGTATTTTACTATCTCGTTACAGCCGCCAAGACGATTTATGTGTCGGTACTGCGATCGCTAACCGCACCCATAGCTACACAGAAGGATTGATCGGCTTTTTTGTCAATACCTTGGTATTGCGTAGCAAAGTCAAGCCAGAGCAAGGATTTAGCGATTTACTCCAACAAACCCGCCAAACTTGCTTAGATGCTTATGCTCATCAAGATATTCCTTTTGAGTATTTGGTAGAACAGTTACAACCAGAACGCAGTCTGAGCCATAACCCCTTATTCCAAGTCATGATGGTGTTGCAAAACACGGGAAGTGCGGGGACGAATGCTAATTTACCAGGGCTTGATATTCAGTACTTGGAGCAAAGTTATCCATTTGCCAAGTTTGATTTGACACTGGATTTTTGCGAAAGGGGCGATCAACTGCACTGTATGTGGGAATATGCCACCGATCTATTTGAGGCTGAAACGATTAGGCGCATGGCAGGACACTTTGAAGTCTTGCTCCTTGCGATCGCCCAACATCCCCAACAGCCCATCAGTACGCTACCCTTAATCACCACAGCAGAAATCCAACAACTGCGAGTTTGGAATCAAACCGATATCAATTATCCTCAAGACCAGACTCTGGTGACTCTGTTTGAACAACAGGTAGCAAAAACACCTGATAACATTGCGGTAGTGTTTGAAGAGCGCAGCCTAAGTTATCAAGAACTAAACCAAAAAGCTAATCAGCTTGCCTATTACCTGTTGCAACTCAAAAGAGAGCAACAGTTACCTAACAACCCATTGTTCGCGATCTGTGTGGAGCGATCGCTGTCAATGGTCATCGGTATATTTGCTATCCTCAAAGCAGGTGGGGCTTATGTGCCGATTGATCCGAGTTATCCCCAAGAACGCATTCATTTAATGCTCGAAGATAGTAATGCTTCTGTATTACTAACAACAAACCCCATCAAGAAGCAAATTCCCCTAGAAAAACTGCAAAACACCTGTCAAGTAGTGTTTCTGGAGCAAGAAATATGGGCAAATCAGCCAACAGACAATCCCAACTCACAAAGTAGCCCTGATGATTTGGCTTATGTCATTTATACTTCTGGTTCCACAGGGCGACCTAAAGGTGTTGCCATTGCACACTATAGTCCGGTAGTTCTGCTAAAGTGGGCGCATTCAGTCTTCAGTGCAGAACAGCTTGCAGGTGTCTTAGCATCAACCTCAATTTGTTTCGATCTCTCCATTTTTGAAATTTTTGTCCCCCTGACTCAAGGTGGTAGTGTAATTGTGGTTGAAAATGCACTCTACATTGAGCAAGCACGCCAAAGTAGTGTACCAATTACGTTGATTAATACTGTACCGAGTGCTGCTGCTGAACTGCTCAATATGAATGCTATTCCGGCAAGTGTTCAAGTGATCAATTTAGCTGGCGAACAATTAAAAAATAGTCTGGTACAGGCTTTATATCAAACCACATCTGTGATCGGAGTTTATAATCTCTATGGCCCTTCTGAAGACACAACTTACTCTACTTTTACGAAAGTTGCCAAAAATGCTCAGCATGAACCAACTATCGGCAAGCCGATCGCCAACACCCGCATCTATATTCTAGATAGCTACAACCAACTCCTTGCCCCTGGTATTCCTGGCGAACTCTGTATCGCAGGTGCAGGTTTAGCACAAGGCTATTTGAATCGTCCCGAGCTTAGCGCTGAAAAATTTATTAACCTCAACTTTTTCAACCAAACTGAGCGAATTTATAAAACTGGCGATCTAGCCCGTCGGCTAACTGACGGCAATCTGCAATACTTAGGTCGCATCGATCATCAAGTCAAACTTCGTGGTTTTCGGATTGAATTAGGTGAGATTGAAGCCTCATTAGTCAAACATCCAAAAATTAAGGAAGCTGTTGTCATTGTACGGGAGGACACTGATCTCGATCAACGTCTAGTGGCATATATAGTCCCAACACCAACAGAGGATGACGATCTCCAAGGTAAACAGGTAGATCTGTGGCAGCAAGTATTCAATGATGCTTACTTCAACTACAATTCACCAGACGATCCAACTCTCAATCTAGCTGGCTGGAATGACAGATATACGGGACAACCGTATCCCAAAGCGGCGATGCAAGAATGGAGAGATACAATAGTTGACCAAATTCTGGAGCTTGATCCAAAACGAGCTTGGGAAATTGGTTGCGGCACAGGGATGTTATTGTTTAAAATTGCGCCCCATTGTCAGCATTATCTAGGTACGGATTTTTCACCTGAAGCGTTGCATTATATTGAACAACATATCAAACGACAGTCGCTTAATGACAGAGTTACCTTAAAAGCCAGTGCAGCTAACCAGTTTGACGGCATTGAGACAAATGCTTATGACTTGGTAATAATGAATTCTGTCATCCAGTATTTTCCCTCCTTGGATTACTTGTTGGAAGTGTTGGAGGGGGCTGTCAAAGCTGTAACGACTCAGGGCTCAATCTTTATTGGGGATGTACGAAATCTCCATCTGCTGGAAGTTTTCCACACGGCAGTTGAGTTTTATCGCGCCCCTGATGACTTATCAATTAAGGACTTGCGTCAACAGATTCAAAAAAGCATTCGCAACGAAGGCGAATTACTGATTGCCCCTGATTTTTTTATCGCCCTCAAAAAAAGATTTCCTCGGATTAGTCATGTGCAGATTCAATTGCAACGGGGTTATGCTCAGACGGAGATGAGCCGTTTTCGTTATAACGTTGTTTTACACTTGGATCGGGCAGATACTCCCGTCGCAGAACCTGAATGGTTAGATTGGCAAGCCCAACAGTTGAATCTAGAAACAATCGAGAGAATTTTAACGACTCAGCAACCGGATTTGCTAGGCATTAAGGATATTCCTAATGCTCGTCTTACCTTAGAAAGGGTGCTGTTAGAACAAATTGCTCAATTAGACGGTACCGTCCTAGACTTAAAAGCGGCAGTCGCACAAGCTAAATCAGGGATAGAACCCGAAGCGATCGGAACTTTTGCGCGAGATTTGCCCTATACCCCTTTCATACAATATAGCCACACAGGATTTTCCTATTACGATGTGGTTTTTCAACGGAATATCCCTGGACAGGTGAAACTGCCACTATTTGCGATAACGGACAATTTGCGGCTGAAACCTTGGCAACATTACGGGAATCAACCGTTGCAGTATCGCACCCATCAGGTTGATCCAGCCTTATTAGCCGAATGGCGAGATTTTCTGGAAAAAACTCTCCCCGAATACATGATTCCTAGCCATTTCACTGTCTTAGAACAACTGCCACTGACACCGAATGGAAAAGTAGACCGCCGAGCGCTTCCTGCCCCAGATACGCCAGCATCAACAGACATTGAATTGCCTGTAACATCGACAGAAAAATTGCTTGCCCAATTATGGGCTAAACTGCTCAAATATGAAGCGATCGCACGGCAGGACAACTTCTTCAACTTGGGGGGTCATTCTTTATTAGCAACCCAACTGAGCGCCCGCATCCGTAAACAATTCAAAGTGGAACTCCCTCTGCGTAAGGTATTTGAGTACCCCACACTCAGTGAATTGGCGAATTATCTCGATACCTCCATTTGGGTGAACTCCTCCACCGCAAATATGCAACCTTTAAACTCAGACGAAGAGGAAATTGAACTATGACACAAAAAGAGCAAGTCATTTCTTTAATGCTTCGTTTGCGGAACATGGGATGCCGAATTTGGGCTGAAGATGATAAATTACGGATTCGTACTACCAAAAATGCCCTCACTTTTGAGCTAAAGCAGGAAATTCAAACCAACAAAGCAGATATATTAGCATTCTTAAATTCTGCGAAAGCCCAAGTTGTCATGGCAGAGGAAATTCCCACTTTGCCTGCTGATGCCCCGAAGCCCCTTTCCTTTGCACAACAACGCCTCTGGTTTTTAGCGCAACTCGAAGGCCCGTCAGCTACTTACAATATGCCGATGGCTTTACAGCTGGACGGAAACCTCAATATTCATGCCCTATACTCTAGTTTGGCTTATCTGCTTAACCGTCATGCCAGTCTACGGATGTATTTTCCCACAGTGGCGGGAAATCCCCAGGTTGTTATTCAAAATTTAGACGACATCGAAGTTCTAACGGTACTAGACTGGCGAAACCTTGATCAACAGCCTCAGTCGCCAACCGTCCAGCGTTTTATCGATGCTCATGCTCAAGAACCGTTTGACTTAAATACTGGCCCTCTGTTTAAAGCAAAACTGCTGCAACTGAAGGAGCAGAAATATGTGTTGCTGATCAATATACACCACATTAGCAGTGACGGCTGGTCATTAGGCGTGTTTGTCCGTGAGTTACGGCAAGCCTATACTGCCTTTGCCCAAGGTCAGACTCCAACCCTTGCTCCCCTGCCCATTCAATACAGCGACTACGCGAACTGGCAACGAAACTGGTTACAAGGGGAGGTGTTAGAAACCCAGATCAAATACTGGAAACATCAACTCAACGATGCTTCCCCATTACTGGATTTGCCTACCGATTATCCTCGCCCAGCACAGCAAAGCTACCGAGGCACACGCTATCTCTACTCTCTAACGCCGGAATTAAGCGCTGCAGTTAAAACCTTCAGTCAACAACAAGGCGCAAGCCTGTTTATGACTTTGTTGGCGGCTTTAAGTATTCTTCTTTCTCGTTACAGTCGCCAAAACGATCTGTGTATTGGTTCTCCTATTGCTAACCGCACCCATAGCCAGACGGAAGCATTGATCGGCTTTTTCGTCAATACCTTGGTACTGCGTAACCAAATCAAGCCTGAGCAAAGCTTTATCGAGTTCCTCCAACAAACTCGCCAAACTTGTTTAGATGCCTATGCTCATCAAGACATACCCTTTGAGTATCTGGTAGAACAGTTACAACCTGATCGCAGTATGAGTCATAACCCATTATTCCAGGTCATGTTAGCACTGGAAAATAATGAAAGTCCCGACCTAAGTTTGCCAGGACTAGAGATTCAATGGCTCGGATTAAGTTATCCGTTTGCTAAGTTTGACCTAACACTTATGGTCATAGAATCTGAAAGAAAGTTAATTTGCTATTGGGAATATGCTACCGATCTCTTTAATAAGATTACTATACAAAGGATGGCGGAACAGTTTGATTTTCTGCTTAAGGGAATTGTTGACAAACTAAACCAACCTATTAATACTCTGCCTTTGATGACAGCGTCCGAACTGCTGCAACTTCAACTCTGGAATCAAACTCAAACCGACTATCCCCAAGATAAAACTCTAGTTGACCTATTTGAAGATCAAGTTGCTAACAACCCTAATAATCTTGCTTTGGTGTTTGAATCCCAACGCCTAACTTACCAACAACTGAATCAAAAAGTAAACCAATTGGCTCATTACCTGATTCAAACCTATAAGATTGAGCCAGACACTTTAATTTGTATCTGTGTTGAACGGTCTTTGGAAATGATTATTGGTCTACTCGGTATCCTCAAAGCAGGTGGGGCTTATGTACCGATTGATCCCAATTATCCACCAGAGCGGATTCAGTTTATGTTAGAAGATTCTGGGACATCGGTGTTGCTAACCCAAAGTTTCCTCCTAGACCAATTACCCGTGGTTGAACTGGAACACTTTTGTCAAGTAATTTGTTTGGATGAGGCAACTTTTAGTTCGGAGTTAACCGATAATCCCAGTCCCCAAAGTACGCCTGATAATTTAGCTTACGTCATCTACACCTCTGGTTCGACGGGACGACCTAAAGGGGTAATGATTGAGCATCAAGCACTTGTCAATCTCAGCTTGGCTTGGGCCAAAACTTTTCAAGTTCAATCCCAAAGCCGTTTGCTTCAGTTTGGGTCTTTTAGTTTTGATCTATCTATTGCTGAAATTGCTACTACCTTCGTCACTGGTGCTTGCTTGTATCTGGCCAAGAAAGAAACCTTGTTACCCAGTCAAATCTTGGTTGACTTCTTAGCTCATCACAAGATTTCCCATAGTTTTTTATCTCCTTCGGCCTTATCTGTCTTACCTGAAGCGACCTTACCCGATTTGGAATGCCTAACGGTTGGTGGTGAGGCTTGCCCAGCAGAATTAGTTACCCAGTGGGCGCAGTCACGACGTTTATTCAATTGCTACGGGCCGACAGAATCTACGGTTGGTGCAGCGATCGCTGTTTGTAAACCCAATGGGAAAAAACCGCCCATTGGTCAACCGTTGTCCAATATCCGCATCTACATTTTAGATGCACACAATCAACCATTACCCCCTGGTATTGCTGGGGAATTGTGTATCGCTGGCGTTGGCTTAGCAAGAGGCTATCTGAATCGTCCCGATTTAACTGCCCAGAAATTCATCCAAGTTGATTTATTCGGTAGAATTGAGCGAATTTACCAAACTGGCGACCTGGCAAGATGGGGGTTGGATGGCAACCTTGAATATCTGGGTCGCATTGACGATCAGGTTAAATTGCGGGGCTTCCGCATTGAATTGGGTGAAATTGAATCGCTATTATTACAACATCCATCAGTTAAAGAAGCAATTGTCACCTTATATAAAACTGAGAGCAACCAGAGTTTAATTGCCTATGTAACGGGAATTACCACTGAT
>CAXUIG010000003.1:0-58905 GCA_964250845.1 uncultured bacterium
GCTAAGATCCTAGCCCAGAAAGCACAGAAAATTAACACACCTTGAAAGGGCTAGAATTTAGGACTTACGCATTGACAATTTAGGCAAGCCGTGCATTAGCGGAAACAAGCAAGGCAAGACGCGATCACTACCCTATAGTTTAGCTACAAATGCCAATACTGAGTGTCATTAGTTTCTTCAGCCAGTAAGTAGTCCGAGCTTGGTCTTCACGTGCTGTCAGATCTCTTGGGTTTACCGAACAATGGAAGGTAGTAAAGTCGAGTTAGGAGATTGGGATGAACTAGGTCAATGAATGTTAGGTTGTGAGTAGGGTTCTCTTATGACAGTTGACTGGACTGGATTATTTAAGACACTTGGCAGTACTGCAATTATAGTTGCCGCCCTTGCTTGGCTATCGAAAGCCCTTTTCAATCATTTGCTATCGAGAGATATTGAAAGGTTTAAAGCGAGTTTCACTGCCGAACTAAAAAATAAGTACGACAAGGAATTAGAGCAGTTTAAGGCGAATATCACCAAGGAACTAGAGCAATTTAAGACGAATATCACTGCCCAGGGCTTACGAGAAGAACGTATAAGGAAAGAAATAATCCGTTGGGCGAATCCAATACTTGGAGCAGTGCAAGAACTCAATTACCGACTGGACAACATCTTAACAAAAAATTGCTATTTGGCGCTTAGTAAAAATTCCGAGCACCAGCTCAATAAAGATTGGTCAATATCATATGATTACTTAATGCCTAGTACTCTCTACCTATTTGGACAATACTTTTGTTGGATAAGGTTGCTTCAAGAGCAACTGAATTTTGAACTTTTTGAAACACAAGAGGAGAAAGATACTTTTTTTTATCGCATCCACAAAGTTAGCAAATCACTAGGAAGCTTTCCGCCCTTGTACGCCTGTAAAGGAAAGGATGCCCAAGTTTTTACTCTCCAACAGAGGGGTATAGGTGAGGCGCTGATTATACGTGAAAGTGAAGGTTTACGGTGTATGAGGTATCATGAATTCCTCGAAAAAATGGAAGACACTCTGATTAGCTATCATTTAGCTCCCGTCAGGATATTACTAGAGGGTCTAAACCCCAATGAAGACTGTCGATGGAAACGTTTAAACGCAACTAGAGATGCACTTTATAAACTCAAAGATTACTGTGAGGAACTTCTCCAACTGAAGAAAACCAACCAACAATAATAGGGTTTTCAGCTTAGTGTACAGTTTTTCCGTTTAGGTACGGTGATCCCATCACTACTCTCCACGGACTTTAGAAGACGGATAATACAATGTTGTTTCAATTTGAGGGTTCGGACTATCAGAACGACTACTAAGCCATCCACAGCTAAATGTAACCTGGGCACTTACACTCTATTCCTACTGGCAGAATCAAAATATTCAGGCTGTACACGTTTAGCGGAGATTCTGGAAGGTTTGTCTCATGATAGTGTTAATAGATTTTTGTTGCGGCAGCGGTATGAACCCAAGGATTTATTTGATGAAGTAAAGCCACATCTCAATTTGATAGGTGGCACTTTAAGTGGAGACGATACGGTTGTCGATAAGCCCTACAGTGACCCAAAATTAACAGAATTAATTGGTTACTTTCGGTCAGGAAAGCATCATCGTGTAGTTAAAGGCATCCAGTTAATTACTTTAGATTATACTGACTTATCAGGTAAGTCAGTACCGCTCAATTATCGGATTTACAACAAACAGGAGGGCAAGACCAAAAACGATTATTTGCGAGAAATGATTGTCGAGGTTTTGGGTTGGGGATTACTGCAAAAACATTGACAACAGACGCTTGGCCTGCAAGTCGAGAAAACTTGAAATTACTAAAAAACAAGGACTTGGTTTTTTTAATGGGCATAGCCAAAAATCGAAAAGTGTCAACCAATGGCAGAGATTACACCATAGTCAAAAATCTGGAAATACCAGACGAAGGCTTAATGGTGCATTTAAAAAGTTGTGGAAGTGTGAAAGTATTTCAAAAAATCTTCAAAAACGAATACAAAAGATATTCTATCAGGTTTTTACCTGAAGAAAATGCATTAAATCAAATTACTAGGGCAGAATTTAAAGCATTACATTAACTCCATTGGGGGATTGAGTGCTACCACAGAGCCAAAAAGCCAAGTATGTGGTACTGAGCGATTCATGGTGAGAACATCTGAGGCAATCAGAACTCATTTTTTTAGTGCCATTCCTGCGTTTACCCAATTAGAGTTGATGCGAGCCGAAGAATTAATTGAAAATTGGTATGAAGTGCAAAGAAATTTGTCACTTCAGGTAGCTCGTGACTTCATTCTGGAACACCTACAAGAAAACACAGGCTTGAAAACACATTATGGTTTTTCTGTCAATGCGTAAGTCCTAGAATTGATGAGTCGGCGTCCAGGCGATTGGTACTTCACACCCAGCTAGGTAGAATAAACCGCCGTTTTCAGCGATCGCTCCCGCAACCGGCAGATAACTCACCAATCCACTCACCCACCCAGCTGAGCGACCTGTGACAATCAGCACTTTCGTACCTATCGCCGCTAAATCATCCAAAGCTTGTAGCAAGGCTGGGGTAAATTTTCCCCGCTGCGTTAGCGTGCCATCCATATCGGTGGCGATCAGAGTAAAATTGTGAGGACGAAAGCCTTGAAAGAGAGTGGAGATTTGCATGACATTTTTTTACCTGGTTACCTGAAATGGGATAGCTGAAAGTATGTCATGGCGCAACAGGTATCGCTGCTGTCAAGGAAGAGAGCAATATTATCGCTTTCTTGAGACTATTGGCACTAATTCCGCTGCCAAAATAAAAGCATGACGACTGACTTCAATTCTTCCCAGCTTAGCTCCTTCCCTACCCTAGAGGCCATGCCTAATCATGACTTGCCGCCAGATACTCTGGACGGTACAAGTAATAATCAGCTAGCCACAGCAGATGTGGCAAATCAGCCAGATTTAGCAACGATGCCCCAAAAGGGCGACGTTTCGGGAGCGATCGCCAAACTCCAATCGCCGCAATCTGACTCTGCACAGGCTAAAGCCCGTCTCGCCGTTAAACTGCGGACTGCTAGCAAAAAGACAGCTAATCCACCGGCTTCCCTGATTATTTTGGTAGCGATCGCTGTCATAATCCTGGGGCTAGCCTTAGATAACTTTTTGATTGGTCTATTGGGAACGCTGGTAGCTCTGCTGCTGTCGCTGTTGGTGCTTTGGCCGTGGTTACAAGCAGTGGCGATTGAGGTGTCGCCTTATCAGCGATCGCTGTTTGTGGCAGCACTGGGATTGGTAGCCGCCCTCATCGGCTTGTTCAAGTTCACTGGTGTCAACCGCCGCATCTTGACCTGGGCTACCCAGCTAGACTGGGGTGCGATCGGGGCTTTGGGCGAAGTGTTTGGAGCCTTGGGGCAAATTCTAATTGCCATTGTCGCCGTTTACGTTGCTTGGCGACAATACATTATTTCCAAAGACCTCACAATTCAGCAAAACCTCCTCACCGTTCAGCAAAACCTGATTACCCAGCAGCAGACTATTGATACCTACTTTCAGGGCGTTTCTGATCTAGTGTTGGATGATCAGGGACTGCTGGAAGACTGGCCTCAAGAACGGGCGATCGCCGAAGGTCGAACTGCTGCTATCCTCAGCAGTGTGGATTCTGGTGGTAAAGCCAAAATTATCAGATTTTTGTCCCACTCGAAATTGCTGACACCCCTGAAGCGCGATTGCCGTCTAGGTCGAGCAATTTTGAATGGCACTGGCGGCTACGCCGAAGACCGCCTCTATGGTGTGCGCGTCATTGACCTGGGAGTAATGCTGGCTGGGGCAGACCTTGCTGGTACCGATCTGCGTGGCACAGACCTCAGTGAAGCCAATCTTTTCCGTGCAAATCTTAGCCACTGTAACTTAGTCAAAACCAACCTTACCCGTACCATTTTGTCCGATGCTCAATTGGTAGGGGCTGACTTGAAGGGAACCATACTGTTTTACGGCTGTGCTGAAACCGCCACCCCTCGCAGTCGCACCGAGCCACCCAACTATAAAACCGGCTCTCACACCGGCACTGTTATTGAAAATGCCGACTTCACTGGTGTCCAGCGACTCTCTGAACCAGTACGCTACTATTGCTGTGCTTGGGGCGGCTCCAGAACGCGAACCACAATTCCCGGTGGTTGCGAAGGTATTCCCAATAAGTTAGGCGAGTGACCGAAAAGGCTCAAGAACTGCTCTTTTCGCTGCTAGGAGCAAGCCTAATTAACTCTTCTACATTCCGTAGGATTGTATTGCAAATTAGATCCAAAGGTAGGTCACTTGGATCTGTTCCGAATGGCTCTTCGATTTCAGAGCCAATTTCTTCAATACTCAATAATGTGAAACTCACCAAAGCCATTATTGGGCCGGTCCACCAACTTACATTATTGACTATATCAAGAGGCAATACTAAGCAATAAATTAACACCAATTGCTTGAGTCTAATCGAATATATCAAGGGCAGTGGCGTTTTCAAAATGCGTTCACAGCCACCCAAAATATCTACTAAATCATTCACTAACTTATGTAAGGCAGTCAGCTGATAGATATTTAGACAATAACGGTCATTCTGATCCTGCAAATAATCCGTAAGCCAGAAGGCAATTTGTAGTGGCGGATGATTCGTATCGAGGAGCTTCACATACTTGCTTGAGGACATCAATGACGCTAACTCATCGTTCACAGGCTCTGATCGTAAATGTAACTTCATTGCGAACGCAAAAGCAACTATTAGCCGTAGTGTTGCCTTCTTTTCTAGTTGATCCTGCGGTGACTGTTCTTTAACTACTACCCAAATGTCACGAGCCAAGTTACGAACCGTATTGACTAAAGAACCCCAGAGTTTTCGGCCTTCCCAAAATCGCTCATGAGCTGTATTAGTCCGAAAAACCAATAACAAAGTCAAGCCAATATTGAAACTTAAAATTGCACTGGTACTGATACTACTCTTATCTGGAAATGCTACTGGGAGCCCTAACTTGTAAATTAATTCTATTAAAAGCCCGTATATACCATAAAATATTATCCAGGGAAAAATGGCTGGAAGAATTGAAGTTTCAAGTCGTACAATTACTTGTAACCAGTTTGCTTTTTGGCCAGTATAGAGGTGATATTTTTCTATAAACGGTTTCCTTGTCTTGCTTAAAACCCGTTCGCATTTTTGTAAAAAATTAGTACGATTTGAGCGGCTCATCTACATACAACCCCAAACAATATATAGTAATCCAGTTTGAATTGTAATGTGGTGCGGACAATACTTCCCGCACAGGCTAGAAGCTTGCACCACAAATTGATTAAATGAATCATCCAGGTTTGCTATAGCATAAAGCGACAAAGTTCAAGTCCCTAAAGCTCATTTAGGCAGCTCAAACAACACCGTGGTCATGTAATGCTCTGCCCAGTCGGAGCCAAAAGCTTTTTCCAATACGCGGCGGGTTTTGTCGTTCTGTTGTTGTTTAGTGCAGTAGTAACTTTGACCAGCTAAAATCTGGGCTTGGTGTTGGGCTGATACGGGCTGGGCTGCGATCGCCTGCTGACAATGAATTTCTAGAAACGCCGTCACTCGTGAGAGAAACCTTGCTTCTTCTTCGGGGCAGCTAGGTCGAATGAATATGCAGAATTCCGAAAAGATGTCACCCCAATCTGGGAGTTCACGCAGCGATTCAAACTTGAGAACCGGCAGCGCCTGAAGTTCAGATGTATAGGCAGCGCTTAAGGTTCGCTCAGGGTTGACGGGAGACAAATCCGCGATCGCGGCACTAATCTGTCCCCGCCCCCCAACCAAATCTGCACCAAATATCGGCAGGGCGTATTCAGTCCGGGGAAACATGACGCAATGCAAAATATCCAGCATTGTGCCGACTTTTGCCAGTTCCAGATGCAGTTTACGGAACTGGGGCGTTTGATAGCAGCGGTTTTCAATCGTCAATTTTTCTCCCTCTAGTCGCCCTTCTACATACCCCAACTCAGCGGGCATTGGATAGGGTGAGAGATCCAGGTAGCGGTGCCAAACACCCTCAATAGTATCAGCTAACTGGCGAATCAGGGGGTGTTGTTGCGATCGCAGTGAGGATGTAGAATTTGGTGACATGGGGAAACGCCTGGTGAATTGGTATTAACTAGATTACAACCAGCCGCCTTAGTCTCTATAAGCTCTTCAACCAGGAACCTGCCACAAATCAGTGACATCGTATCCCAGCTCCTCTAGAAGAAGGCGCAGTAGGGGTAAGCTGAGGCCAATTACATTGGTATGACAACCTTCGAGTTTCTCAACAAACAGACCCCCTCGACCTTCGAGGGCAAAGCATCCAGCACACTTCAGGGGTTCGCCAGTGGCAACGTAGGCTTCAATTTGGCGATCGCTCACTTGGGCAAAGTAAACCCGTGTCATCCGGGCGCGTACAAGGGTGCGGTGTTGGGAGAGGTCAATTAAGGCATGACCAGTGTACAGTTCGCCGACATGCCCTCGCATCTTTTGCCAACGTGCGATCGCCTGCTCTGGGTCAGATGGTTTGCCATGAATCTCACCATTAACCAGCAAAACGGAATCACAACCCAAGATCAGAGCTGATTCAAACTGAGCAGCAACAGTCTCAGCCTTGCGCTGGGCTAGAGTCTGCACTAGGGACTCGGGGTCACTCAGCTGGATTTGGGATTCATCAAAGTCACTGGGGCAAACTACTAGTTCAATCCCAGCGCTTTGCAACAGGCGACATCGAGCCGGGGAAGCGGAGGCTAGAACAAAGGGAGGAATGCCCATAGGAGACGGCTCTATTCAACTGAGAAAGAATTAACAACTTGCTTAAACACCTTCTGCACTTTAGGCCAACGCTTTTCCGGGGTAGAGACGTTGAATGTTAACAGTTTGCCACGGCTGACGGCAACACTGGCTAGGTTGTGCCGTTCTTGCTGATTGGGGAGTTTAACCGCGTATTCTAGGACATAGTACGTCTTCGCGCTTTTTTCTCTCGACTCCGCGTTGACTAGTTCAGCTTTGCGCCCTGAGTCAGGGGGCGCGATCGCGCTTTTTGCCAGTTTATACCCCACCTCACCGGGCGTCCCGAGTTCAGCCAGAGTTTTCCCTTCAGACACCGGACTAATTACAACTGACACATTCTCACTTGTCTCAATCAAATCATGGAACACCACATCCGGGCCACTTGAAACTTTAACTGGGAGCCAGCCGTTGGGATACAAGAACTCATAGCCATCAGTGCTATCCACATAGCTTTTAAGTCCAGCGCCAGCTGAAACACAACCAGTCAGGCTCAGCGCTACCAACATCACTACCAGAACCGCCGCAATCCGTTTCAACATTTCTAGTATCCCCTTTGGGCTGTATGCTCGACTAGGTAGAACCATCGACGAGCATACTTCAATTGTCGCATCTTCAGCGACCCATTTTTATTAAAGCCGTTTGCCTATCGGTGGGAGGGGCTAGAACGCTGTACGGAGGAATAACTGATGTTGACAACAGCCGAACTGCGCTGGTTTGATCGCGGCACGATCCCCGATGAGATTTCACATTGGTTCGAGCAAGATTGTCTTGACGATGATCTAGCCCCACCAGAAGAACGCGAAGATCTGTATTTATCCTCAGATGGTTGTGACTACCTGGGGATTAAACTCCGCCAAGGGCGGCTGGAAATTAAATGGCGCCAAACAGAATTAGGCGTTGTGAATTTTGGAGATAGGGTAGAGGGTAAGGCAGAGAAATGGGGCAAGTGGCTTTGTGAAGACCCCACCGCAGAGAGCTTTCAGCCAACAGCTGTTGTCGGGAAAAAAGCGTGGGTGGGTGTTAAGAAGGTGCGATCGCAGCGTCAATACCAAGTCCTTGCTGGTGAATCAATAACAGCTGTTCCAGTCACTGAATCCATTAACCAAGGCTGCACAGTGGAACTAACTCAGCTGTATATCAATGGGAACCCTTGGTGGAGTTTGGCGTTTGAAGCGTTTAGTGAAGATGATTGCCTGATAAATAATCTTCAAGCTGTAGCCAGCTCGGTGTTCAAGAGTTATCGCGGACCAAAGTTGCAAGCTGAGGTTTCTTATGCTTATCCCAGATGGCTTTCTCTAGCCGTCATTTAGGCTTTCATTCTTGAGCATCTCATTAGTTCCGACTCCATCAGTTGTCGTTACTTTCTGAGATTTTATTTTCAGCTGAGCCGCTACTTTGAGGGCTGAGGGAATTTTTGCGTAAAAAGAGAAAAATGGTGATAAGTATATATATAACCAACAAATTGGGATTTATTCATGTAGGGTGCATTACATCGGCGACAGAATCTCACTAGCTTCACTTCTAAACTGTCACGGCAACTAAAGGAAACCAAATCTATGCCAATCGAAGTGACCTTTCTGAGAGACAGAGAAAATGGCGGACAAGAGGCTCAACCTAGCAACCTGGCAAACGAGTTAGCTAAGTTTATAAATGCCGCAAAATCTAGCCTGCACATTGCCATATACGATTTTCGTCTTACGGATAAAGTAGCAGTGTGTGATGATGCAGTAGTCACTGGCAGTTTTAATTTTTCTCACAGCGCCACCCAAAATGCTGAGAACACATTGGTGCTTCACGATAAAAAGTTGGCAGATGAGTACAGCGACTACATTGACAAACTGATAGCGCAGTACGGAAATAGTTGAAGTTTCCGGAATCACTGTCAGCCGTCTTGAAGTCTTTTAACAAGACTTCATCTTCTTCGGAACTCCGATGGTTAGAAGCAGGCGGATGCCAGAATCTAGCCCAGCCGTCTTCGAGGATGCAAAAGTAGTTTCAGATTTAGACAAAGGATGTTGTTATGAAACATTTCACAAAAGCTGTTGGTTTTCTGCCTCATCACCGGTTCAAGCATTCCATTGGTGGCCCACTAATTCGTGTCGTCGGCACTATCGAGCAGCTGTTTCCGTCTCCTGATCATCATAATGGTGCTAATCATCAGCACTTGATTTTGAACAATATCACGGTCGAGTATAGTGACGGTCTGCCAAATGGACTGAAAGTGTCGCCGCGAATTTTTGTGGCAATTCGCTTTGGCGACAACGAAGGACTAGTCGATCCTGTGCCGTTCGTAGAAGGAGAAATGACTCGGATGCAGGGTGAATACATAGATGCTGCCAATGCTTATCCCACTGAGGATAACCCCGGACTCTCTGTGCTACACTTTACTCACCATCCGGTCGGATTTGTCGAGTTCCCCGTGCGCGGTGATGGCTCACATGGTCCAATTTATAGTTAAATTGTAGAATAAAGCCCTCTTGACAATTGCGTTCATTCCTGCAATTTCTGAGCCGTTCTCATAATTTGCCCAGCCAAAATCGCTGCACCAAAGCCATTGTCAATGTTCACCACGCCCACTCCAGGAGCACAGGAGTTGAGCATTGTCAAGAGGGGAGCAAGGCCACCGAAACTCGCACCATAGCCAACACTGGTGGGAACTGCAATCACCGGACAATCGGCAAGACCGGCAACCACGCTGGGCAAAGCTCCTTCCATCCCCGCTACGACAATCAACACAGTTGCCTCAGCAATGACGTGCCGGTTATTCAGCAAGCGGTGGATACCGGCAACGCCTACATCCCAGAGGCGCTGTACCCGGAAGCCGGATAATTCTGCTGTAACGGCTGCTTCCTCTGCGACTGGTAAATCAGCTGTGCCAGCACAGAGGATGCCAATCGTGCCAGGATACTGAGGTTCTATCGCCGCAGGAGCTATGGCACAAATTCGGGCAGCTGTGTAGTAGTGGAGGTCAGGCACCTTTTCTTCCAGCTGGGCATAGACTGCCGGTTCAATGCGTGTCGCCATCACCACAGAGCCGCGATCGCGCATTACTTCCATAATCTGAGCAATCTGGTCGGGCGTCTTACCGGAGCCCCAAATCACTTCTGGAAAACCAGTCCGCAGGGTGCGGTGATGGTCAATTTTAGCAAATTCGCCTACCGGCTCATAGGCAAAGTCCTTGAGTTTTTCTAATGCCACAGATGGAGTAATGTTACCAGTGGCAACGGCTTCGAGTAGCGATCGCAAAGCTTCAGGTTGATTCACGGTTGGGGAGTTGTCACTATGAACTACCCTATCCTGCCACACGAGGGTGGGGTTTCTTAAGACCCACCAGCAGGACACAGGACTTGCGACTTGTGTTTGTCAAATTACTCCTAGATGTTTGGCAATCGCCGCCACCTGCCGCTGGATTACTGCCAGTCGGAACCTTGGCGTAGGCTTTCTTCTGTCTTGGCACGGCTATCAACATATTGAACTCACTACCTAAACTAGCAAATAGCATCCTAGCGTGCAGCTAAATATTCAATATATTGACATCAGTAAGAATATAGGGAAGGCAGTTGGAGAATTGAATTAGATGACATTTATTGCCTCTTTACTCATAGCGTTTTTTGCGTTTTTCGGGATTTATCAGCTAACTCCTCCTGACGCAACACATACAAGTGCGCCTCTGTCGGAGTTTTCTTCCGCTCGCGCGATGAAACACCTTGAGGTCATCGCCCAAGAACCTCACCCGATCGGCTCACCTAAAAACACCGAGGTTCGCGATTACATCCTCAAAGAACTGGCGGCTATGGGGCTTAGCCCCGAAGTTCAAAAAACAACGGTTGTAAACCAAAGGCGGGGCGCTCCTTTTCCTGCCGGAACCGTACATAACATTGTTGCCAGACTACAAGGAACAGATAACACTAAAGCCATCTTACTCGGCAGTCACTACGACTCAGTGCCTAACGGACCAGGTGCCAGTGATGATGGTGCTGCTGTCGTGGCAATGCTTGAAACTGTAAGGGCTTTAAGAGTAGGTTCGCCTTTAAAAAATGATGTAATTTTCCTATTCACCGATGGTGAAGAAGCAGGGCTTCTGGGAGCAGAAGCTTTTGTGGATGAACATCCCTGGGCTAAAGATGTTGGGCTTGTGCTTAATTTTGAAGCTCGTGGAAATAGCGGCCCTACAATAATGTTTGAAACCAGCAGTGAAAATGGATGGCTGATTAAGGAGTTCGCGTCATCAGCAAACCATCCAGTTGCAAATTCCCTCACATATAGCATTTATAAGCTTTTGCCAAATGATACCGATTTGACCATATTTAAGCAGGCGGGATTTGCCGGACTTAATTTTGCCTACTTGAATGGTGTCATTTATTATCACACACTGGATGACAATATTGAAAATATTGATGAGCGTAGCCTTCAGCACCACGGCGACTATGCCTTGGCTTTGACGCACCATTTTGGCAACTTGGATTTAGAAGATACGAAAGAAAATGATGCTGTCTACTTTGACATCTTCGGTTCGACTCTTATCCATTACTCTGGAGTGTGGGTCGCTTCTTTGACGGTTTTTGTAGTTTTATTGTTTAGCGGTGTCGTGGTATTCGGTTTTAGAAAAAGACATTTGACGTTCCCTGGAATTGCTTTAGGCTTCCTTGCTTTCCTGTTAAGTATCATCAGTGCTCCGATAATTGTAACGCTTACATGGTGGATTATACACACCTTGCAAAGTGGCTATAGATCGATTCCTCAGGGTGATACCTATAACAGCAATATTTATCTAATCAGCTTCGTAGCCCTCACCATTGCCATCACGTCAGGGCTATACATTTGGTTCCGCAAAAAGATCAGCGTGCAAAACTTAACAGTAGGTGCATTGCTCTGGTGGCTGATATTGATGGTGCTGACCAGTCTGTATTTGCCGGGTGCCAGCTATCTGTTTACATGGCCGTTACTGTTCAGCCTGGTCGGATTGGGGTATATATTCGCTTCCAGACCTCATAAATCTGGATCGGGTCAACGATTTGCGGTACTTTCTTTGTGCGCCATTCCAGGAATCATCCTGCTTACTCCAACAATCTACCTGATATTCGTCGCGTTGACCCTAAACAAGTCTTACGCAGTGATGGTTATGGTGGTACTCGTTCTTGGGTTACTCATTCCGCACCTTTACCTGATGGCGACTGCAAACAAATGGTTGTTACCCGCCGCTTCGGTACTGATAAGTTTAGGTTTTATTGTTGCCGGTAGCTTAACAGCAGGTTTTGACGCCAACCATCCCAAGCCGAACAGTATCTTTTATGGTTTGAATGCCAATACGGGGAAGGCAATCTGGGCTAGTGCAGATGAAAAGCCAGATGAGTGGACGTCTCAGTTCCTTTGCAGCGATACAGAAAAAGGTACTTTAGCTGAATATTTACCTATGGTGTCTGGAAAATTTCTAAAAAGTCAGGCTCCCGTAGCACCGCTGGCTGCACCCAAGCTCGAGCCACTCGGGGACGACGTGAGCGATGGTGTTCGAACCGTGCGCATGCGTATTAGTTCGCCTCGGCAAGCACGTATTATCCGAGTATATATAGACTCAAATACGGAAGTTCTAGCCGCTGTGGTTAACGGGAAGCAAATCGGCAACAACGATACACCCGCGCACATTACACCTGGAAAGCAGTGGGGATTGAATTATTTTGCCCTGACCAAAGAGGGTATAGAGCTAACTTTGGCAGTAAAGTCATCCCAGCCTTTAGAGATAAAAGCCGTGGATCAATCAGATGGGCTTCCTGAAATACCAGGCAGATCTTTCAATCCAAGACCGAATTACATGATGCCAATACCATCTGGATTTGGGGTTAGTGATTCGACTCTGGTGAGCAAATCCTTTACTTTTTAAATACATACCTGGATCTGTACATTTTTTCGAGCAGTGACAACTACACCGACCTTTAACTCCTGGGTTACATGCCCTAAGCCGAATCCACACGCCCGCCTGCGTCTGTTCTGCTTTCCCTACGCAGGGGGCGGTGCCTCAATTTTTCGCAAATGGCCAGACGACTTGCCTGCCCAAATAGAAGTCTGCCCCATCCAGATCCCTGGTCGAGAAAGTCGGCTGAAGGAACCATCGTTTACCCGGCTCTCACCCCTGCTTCAGACACTGGCACAAGTTCTTCATCCGTATCTGAACATGCCCTTCGCTTTTTTCGGGCACAGCATGGGTGCGCTGATCAGCTTTGAACTCGCCCGTCAACTCCGCAAACAGTATAGTCTCGATCCGGTTCACTTGTTTGTTTCTGGTCGCCGTGCTCCTCAAATACCACATCCGTCGCCGCCTATCCATTCATTGCCCGAATTAGCCTTCGTCGAGGAACTGCGTCATCTCAATGGCACACCGGAATCAGTTCTGCAAAACGCTGAACTGATGCAACTATTGGTGCCTATCCTGCGAGCAGATTTTGCCATCTGCGAGACACATGTATACTCAAGTGAGGAGCCACTCGATTGTCCGATCTCCGCTTTGGGAGGTCTGCAGGATGGTGAAGTGAGCCATGACGATCTTGCAGCTTGGCGTGAACAGACTAATAGTTCCTTCACCCTCTCGATGTTTCCCGGCAACCATTTCTTCTTGCAAAGTGCCCGTTCGCTTATTTTATCAGCTATATCCCAGGATCTGAGGCCGATTTTGAGTCGGCTAACCAGAAGTTAACGCTTTCCCTGCCATGCGATCGCGCACTGCCGCCCAAGAAAGCCGTCAGCATCCATACTCTGGTTGCTGGCGTTATATTCGAATCCTGCCCCCAAAAGCAACGAGAGTGTTAGCCTCAAGATTAGGAGTTCATTCTCTCAAACACAGGTTGATGGTGCTAGTAGTAATCGGAGGGATGAGGCATGGCGGTGAATCAATCGCTGACGCAGCAACAACCTGTTGACGAGACTAAGAGTGCGCCGATCCCGCCACTGGAGAGTGGCGATCGCCTCTCTCGCCATGAATTCGAGCGACGCTATGAAGTGATGCCCCCTATTACGAAAGCTGAACTGGTTGAAGGAGTAGTTTACGTGGCGTCACCATTGCGCTTTGAAAGTCACGCTGAACCGCATAGTAGTCTGATTGGCTGGATGTGGACTTATCGGACTGCCACACCTGGCGTGAGGCTGGGTGATAATGCAACGGTACGACTGGATTTGGATAATGAACCGCAGCCTGATGGGGTGTTATTTATTGATCAAAGGGTGGGGGGACAGGCGCGATTGAGTGAAGATGACTACATAGAGGGCGCACCGGAATTGGTGGCGGAAGTTGCGGCGAGTAGTGCGGCGTATGATTTGCACGACAAGAAAAAGGCATATCGGCGCAATGGCGTGCAGGAGTACATAATCTGGCAGATTTTTGAAAATAAGCTGGATTGGTTCAAGCTGAGTGAGGGCGAGTATATCTCGCTGGAACCGGATGAAGCTGGGGTGTTGCAAAGCCAAGTCTTGCCGGGGTTGTGGTTAGCGGTTCCGGCGTTGCTGGCAGGGGATATGGCGCAGGTTTTGGCGGTGTTGCAGCAGGGATTGAATTCTCCAGAACATGCTGAGTTTGTTAAGCGTTTGTCGTCGAACCATAAACGGTTAGGTTAATGAGCATTAGCGAACTTCTCAAGGAAAAGCGGGAAGAAATCTTGCAAATTGCTGCTAAGCACGGGGCTTACAATGTCCGGCTCTTCGGCTCAGCCGCACGGGGAGAAGATGGCCCAGATAGCGATGTGGACTTGTTGATAGATGTGGCGTCTAATCATAGTTCCTGGTTTCCAGCGGGTCTGATTATTGACTTAGAAGACCTACTGGGACGGAAAGTAGATGTAGCTGAACCGGAGAATTTGCAAGCAGTGTATCCGAGACCGAGTCATACAAGAGGCGGTTCCTTTGTGAAGGCAAGCATAGATGAGGTGGGGAATCATCTGGGGTAGTTATTGTATCGCTTTGAGTTCGTAAATATTCCAGAGGGAGCCTCCAATGGCAGAATATTTGACGCCTTGGATGCGATCGCGCACTGCCGTCAGAGAAAGCGGATTAATCAAGTGGATATAAGGCAAGTAATCTTGTGCTAGGCGTTGTGTTTCCGCATAGATGGCTTTGCGCTTTGCTTCGTCTAACTCCCGTGCCCCTTGGATGTAGAGTTGACCAATTTTCTCCTCCCAGTCTGCAACCTCTCGACCCTCGATCGGGGGCTGTCCTGGTCGCGGTTTCTGATTGAAGCTGTGTAAACCGCCGTCCACAGACCAGATATTGGCACCACTGGTTGGCTCAATACCGCCAGTAATGCCTCCGAAATAACATTCCCAGTCAAGGGTGCTAGAGAGCTTTTCTACAAGTACGTTGAAGACAATGGGATTAAAATCGACTTGAATGCCAATTTTGCTGAGATCTCGCTTAATCTGGGAGCAGATTGCATCAGCGGTCGGACTCCCAGTATTCGTTAGCAGTGTGAAGCGCACCCGGTTCCCTAAGGTATCAAGCAATTGGCCTTTGGCGTCATATTTGAATCCTGCTCCTAAGAGTAATTTTTTGGCTCGTTCTGGATCGTAGTCATAGACTTTTAAACCTTCTTTGGGAGAAAGGTAGTAGGGGCTTTGCACGGTAATTGGTGAGTTTTGCATTTCACCCAGTCCCCGATAGATGTTGTTGAGCATGGTTTGGCGATCAATGGCGTAGGCGACTGCCTGTCTAAATGCCACTGTATTAAACCAGCGTGACTTAATCGGATCAATCAGGGGGTCTCCGTTAGGTCTGTGACCTTTATTGAGATTGAAGGCGATAAAAGTCGTGCCAGTGTCGGGTCCACCGTTTTTGATTGTAAATTTTTCCCGCTTCTCTTCGTGCTTGAGCAGGGCAAAACTGCTAGGACGAATTCCGAGCATATCCAACCCCTCAGAGCGGAACTGCATTAAGGCTGTATCGGTGTTTTCTACTATTTCCCAGACAATGCGCTCAATGTATGGCTGAGGGTTGCCCTGAGCATCCCGCCGCCAGTAATGGGGGTTTCGCCGAAATACTACCCGCTCACTCGTGGTGTAGGTTTCCAGCTTGTAGGGGCCATTGACTATAATTTTGGCTGGATCTGTATTTGTTCCCCAAGTGGACAGAAACTGAGGCTTACCATCTCGGTCTTTAGCCGTTATCGATTCACGTAGGGCATGTTCTGGTAAAATTGGCGCTCCTCCAGCGTTTCGGAGGAAGGGAGCAAACGGCTCTGGAACCGTGAATTCTACTTGGCGATCGCTTAGTTTGCGGACTTTCGGCAGGGCGCGACTCACACCAATCCGCAGAATGTCTCTGAGGTCTGTGGGAATGAGTTTGTTGAAGTAAATGTCATTAAAGGTAAAAACGACATCATCTGCCGTCAGGGGTTCACCATCAGACCACTTCAGCCCCTCTCGCAGGGTAAAGACAATCCGCCGCTTGTCCTGGGAGATTTCCCAAGACTCAGCCAAGTCTGGCTCAACTTTCCCAGTCACTCCGTTTTCAGTAATCAATCCCTCGTAAATCAGACCAAAAACATTGGGGGACTCTTGGTTCAGGGCAAAGTTAAAGGTTTTGGGTTCGCCCAGTACATGATCCACTAGCTGAGGCACCTGAGCCGCCTCAGTTTTAAACTGGGCTGGGTTACAGCTGGTAAGAGCGATCGCGCTTATAAATGTCAGTAAAAACCAACGACAGCGAGTAATGGTCGAGAAGATAGTAGAGAGCATACTGTAATATTACTTAGTTCCACATAATCAGCTAAGAGTGTCTCTAACCTAAGATAAAAATAATAATTTGGGCTATTTTTCTACAACTTTGAGTTCATAAATGTTCCAAAATGCTCCTGCGAAAGCAGAGAATTTCACTCCTTGGACGCGATTGCGGATAGCAGCCATAGACAGCGGGCTGATCAGGTGAATATAAGGTAGATACTCTTGGGTGAGGCGCTGCGTTTCATCGTAAATAGCTTTGCGCTTGGCTTGATCAAACTCCTGCGCCCCTTTGATGTATAAATCTGCAATCTTTCGCTCCCAATCTGCTATTTCTCTTCCCTCAATTGGTGTTTGTCCTGGCTGTGCTGCTTGATTGAAGCTATGTAAACCACCATCAAGCGCCCAGACGTTTGCCCCATCATTCGGCTCAATTCCTCCCCCAATCAAAGCTCCAAGATAACATTCCCAATTAAGCGAGTTATGCAGTCTTTCTCCCAGCACAGTAAAGTTGAGTGGACTTAGATCTAATTGGATGCCAATTTTTCCCAAACTTTGCTTAATCTGCGAAGCCAGTGTATCACTGACCCTACTTCCGGCACTGGAAAGCAGTGTGAAGCGAACTCGGTTGCCATCAGCGTCAAATAATTGACCTTTGTTGTTGTATTTAAATCCTGCCCCTAATAGTAATTCTTTAGCCTTTTCTGGATTGTAATCGTAGACCTTTAGACCTTCCTTTGGAGACAAGTGGTAAGGATTTTGGATATCAATTGGTGAATTTTGAGTTTCACCTAGACCTCGCAGTAAATTATTAATTATAGTTTTCCGATCAATGCCATAAGCAACTGCTTGTCTAAAGGCAACCGTATTAAACCAACGAGATTTAATTGGATCTACCAAGGGGAGACCGTTCCTTTTTCCTTTATTTAGATTGAAAGAAATAAATCTCGTACCGAAGGCAGGTCCACCGTTGTAAATAGTAAAATTACCCCGCTTTTCTTCACGTTTAAGCAAAGAAAAGTTTTCTGCCGAGGCAGAAACTATATCCAAACCGCCTGAGCGAAACTGCATTAAAGCTGTGTCAGGCGATTCTACAATTTGCCAGATTATGCGCTCAATGTAAGGTAGAGGGTTTCCTTTAGCATCCTTCCTCCAGTAATAAGGGTTACGCCGAAATACCAAGCGCTGACTGGGAGTATAACTTTCTATTTTGTATGGACCACTAACAATAATTTTGGCTGGATCTGTATCTGTTTTCCAAGTCGAAAAAAACCGGGGATTACCTTTTGAATCTTTAGATTTTATAGATGCCAATAGAGCGTGTTTTGGCAGGATAGTGAGTGCGCTTGCGGGTTCTGCTGTAGTGGTTCGGAGGAAAGGAGAAAAGGGCTCTGGCATGATAAATTCAACTCGGCGTTCATCGAGCTTCCTGACATTAGGAAAAGCTCCAGTAGCACCAATTTTGACATAGTCGGCGAGATCTGTAGGAATTTTTTTGTTGAAGACTATTTGTTCATACGTAAAAATTACATCATCTGCCGTCAGCGGTTCGCCATCCGACCATTTTAAACCCTCTCTTAAAGTAAAAATAACTCTTAGTTTGTCATCCGAAATTTGCCAAGATTCAGCTAGTTCTGGCTCAATTTCACCTGTGACACCATTTACAGTGGTTAATCCCTTAAACGTGAGACCAAAAACGTTGGGTTCTTGTTGGTTCAGGGCATAGTTAAAGCTTTGAGGATCAGTCGGAACACTAACCACTAATTGAGGAACCTGAGCTGCTTCAGTTTTGAATTGAGTTGGGTTGCAACCAGTGAGAGCGATCGCTACAGTCAAGCCTAGCATTACTGCCAACCACTTACGCCAAATAGCAGGAAAAATACCAGAGGATTTCATAATCGTCATCTACTAACAGCTATCACGAATTTTGCTGGGCCTGCAACCAACCGAGGAAATCTTGGGCGCGACGAAAATACTCGTCCACCCCAGCGGTTCGCAAAGCCTCTCGAACTTGTGGTGTGCCAAAGTCATTGGTATTGCCGCTCAGGAACACCTTGACTTCGGTGGGGTGCAAACGTGCGTCTTCAAGGATGCAGTGCAGAATCAAGTTATCCATATGGTCATTTCTAACCAGAGCTGTCTTCGGTCTGATCAAAGTTATTTCTGAGATTTCCTGAATTATATCGGCAGTCAAGGCAATCATTTCTGCCCTAGCAAGAAGCTGAGCAAGGGCTTGAGACCAACGTCTTTGAACATCATTAAGTAGCTCTCTACTTACAACGCGGGAGCTTTCTAAGTAAGTAACAAGCGACTCGGCGTATGGCGAAGTGCGATCTCGGTTTGCATCGTTGAGCCGAAGTTTGAGTTCACTCTGGAAACGTTCACTATACTTCAACTCATCTTTCCATCTTGAAAGGGCTTCGACGTAGCAAATACTTGGAATTGCTATACGGACTGATGATGGTGTATTTTGCAGCAAGGTATCTGCTTGGGGATCTTGTCCTTTGGCAATGCTGATCAGAAAATTAGTCTCAATGTAAAGTATAACCGCCAAGCTCTACCTCAGTTTGTGTGGTTCCACCTTCCAGCAGCGGCAACAAACCGATTGCTGCTAACTGTTCTGATGCTGGCGGCGTTTTCGACTTCCAGTGAAATTCCAAGTCATGCAGCCACACGTCAAGCAGTGTAATCAGATAAGTATAAAAAATCTGCTTGCTGCTGAATTCAGGCTCATAATGGCTCAGCACAGCGGCAGTCTTAAGCGAGCTAATCGGTTCCGACAAATTAGCACCGTCCCATTGAAAAATCTGAATGTCTTCAAGGTCAACCAGCATGGCGAATGGAATGACCATATTTGCAGCTTTCAAGTATGAAGTTAGGTCAGAGATAGCCTTCTGTTCGGCTGCCCCACCTCTGAATTCAACTAACAGCACTATCCGCTCATCCCTGTCTAGGGCAACAAGGTCAACTCTTCTATGTGCAACTTCCATTCTTTCGGTGTTCATGCAAATTAAAAACTATCAAGACGCAGATGATAATATCTCAAAATTATGTATTTTAACTTGCTATCAATTTCCTTGGGCGAGACCCAACAAAACTCTCAATTCATCACTCTCGAGGATGACAATCTCAGGCTCGATGCGATCTACAGTTTTTTCTAACTGTTCGGTGTTCATAATTTATTCGGCGAAAAGCAATACAACAGCATAGGCAGCGATTCCCTCTTCCCGTCCGACTGGGCCTAATTTTTCATTGGTAGTGGCTTTGATGCCAATTTGGTTTGGTTTTAATTCCAGGACTGCGGCAAGGCGATCGCGCATGGTTGAGATATGCGGTTTCAATTTCGGACGCTCTGCCACCACCACGGAATCAATATTGCCCACCTGCCAGCCTTGCTCCCGAACCAGCTGATTCACCTGAGCTAGTAAAACCAGACTATCTGCCCCAGCCCACTGAGGATCTGTGGGGGGAAAGTAATGCCCAATGTCTCCCAAACTCAGCGCTCCTAGCATCGCATCCATAATCGCATGAGTCAGCACATCAGCGTCACTATGACCCAGCAATCCCAGTTCGTGGGGAATCTCCACCCCTCCCAGTATCAGGGGGCGACCAGCACTCAGCTGGTGGATATCGTAGCCATTACCGATGCGGATGTTCATCATCTTCTCCTGTTAACAAGTCGGGGCGGCGATCGCGCGTTCTGGCTAATTGCTGCTCTCGACGCCACCGGGCAATTTCTGCGTGATTGCCTGACAACAATACATCAGGCACCTTCCACCCGCGAAATTCAGCTGGGCGGGTGTACTGGGGGTAGTCTAGCAACCCTGCCTCAAAACTCTCTGCTTTCAAAGACTCAACTTTGCCCACAGTTCCCGGTAACAACCGCAGCACCCCATTAAGCAAGGCTAGCGCGGGAATTTCTCCACCCGTCAGCACAAAATCTCCCAAAGACACCTCGCGGGTCACTAAATGCAGCACCCGCTCATCCACGCCTTCGTAATGACCACAGATAATCACCAGCTGGTCGTAACCAATGCTCAGTTCTTTTAACAGAGACTGATTCAGCGTTTGACCCTGAGGCGTCATCAAAATCACTTCTCGCCGCGGTAAAACCGGCAGCGACTCCACAGCGGCAAAAATCGGTTCTGGCTTCATCAGCATGCCGACGCCGCCCCCATAGGGTTCATCATCCACCCGCCGGTGCTTATCGGTGGTGAAGTCCCGCGGATTAACCAAATGCACTTCGGCAATCTGTTTGGCTAAGGCTCTACCCAATAGTCCTGAACTCAGCGTAGAGGTGAAAAAGTCTGGAAACAGGGTAACAATATCAAATCGCACTGTCGCACTAGACAAGGGAGACAAGGAGGTTCAAAAGTTTTTCTAATTGGTTAAATTATGTTTAAATATTGTCACATCTTGCAAATCACTTACGCTCCAGGGTTAAAAACTTCTCGACTATTGAGCAAGCCTCAGCAAATTTGCTGGTCAGACCCGCCCACTCGCTCCCCTTCCCGTGCCTATCCTGCGGGGCGGGATCGAGCCAGCGAAAATTCTGCCCTAGCAAGAAGAGCCGCTCAACCCAAGCGTCAACTCGAGTAATCACCGATCCGGTCGCGTTCAATTTCCCTGAGGCTTAGGAGAGGAGGAACATAATGCTGCAATTAGAAGCTCAATCACTTGAAATGAGGACACCCCAAGCCACTAAAACAGCCGTTCTGGTTATAGGTGGCGCAGAAGACAAAGTTCATGGACGTGAGATCCTGCAAACTTTTTTTGGTCGCGCTGGGTCTACAGAGGCTCACATAGCTGTTATTCCCTCTGCCTCCCGCGAACCAGCCATCACCGGCGGGCGGTATCTTAGCATCTTCCAAGAGATGGGGGCCAAGCAGGTTGATCTGTTGGACATTCGAGAACGGGATCAGTGTGAGTCACCCGAGATCCAGGCATGCTTAGAAGCGTGTACTGGAGTGTTTTGGACCGGCGGCGACCAACTGCGGCTCTGTGCTGTATTGGCAGATACACCAGTGATGGAAATTATCCGCCTCCGGGTGCAACAGGGTCAGCTGACTCTGGCAGGCACTAGTGCTGGGGCGGCGGTGATGGGCCATCACATGATTGCTGGTGGCGGCAGTGGCGAGTCGCCGAATCGTTCGCTGGTAGATATGGCCATAGGGCTGGGGATCATACCAGAGGTGATTGTAGATCAGCACTTTCAGAACCGCAATCGGATGGCGCGATTAATCAGTGCGATCGCAGCTCATCCAGATCGGCTAGGCATTGGCATTGATGAAGATACTTGTGCGATGCTGGAGGGAGATGCTCTGTTGCAAGTGATGGGCAAAGGCACCGTGACTATAATTGATCCAGGAGAAGTGTCCTACACCAACCAGCCGGATGTGGGAGCGACTGACCCCCTGAGTATCTATAACCTACGGCTGCACATCCTGAGCCACGGCGATCGCTACCACTTGCACCAGCGAACCGTTTTGGCTCCCGTTCATCGGCTTCCTAGCTAAAATTTGCTTTCAGCACTTATGCTGTGAGCTAGAACCCAGAGGGCATAGACTATAGTAAGAGTTGATTGCCCCCCTTGAGGAGCTAGCTGCTGACGGCTCTAACTCCCGAGTTCTAACCGTTGGCTCAGCACTAGGTAGGTAGAAAAACTGTTCTTGGTGAACAGTTTAGCAAGTGATACCAGATGGAAAATAGTCAATTGGTTGCGAATCTCGACCCCCTATTGTCATGAGAATCCTCAAAATCCAGACGTTACGCGGCCCCAACTATTGGAGCATTAGATACCACAAACTGATCGTGATGCGGCTAGATTTAGAAGACCTAGCCGAGAGGCCATCGAATCAGATCCCAGGCTTCTACGAGGGATTAGTTGAGGCACTGCCAAGTCTGGAGGGGCACTTCTGTTCCCCTGGCTGTAGAGGCGGTTTCTTAATGCGGGTAAGAGAAGGGACGATGATGGGGCATATTGTGGAACACGTAGCCCTGGAACTGCAGGAACTGGCTGGAATGCCAGTGGGGATGGGTCGTACCCGCGAAACAGCAACGGCTGGGACATACCAAGTAGTAATTGAGTACCAGGATGAGGAAGCAGGTCGCTATGCGGCCAGGGCGGCAGTAAGATTGTGTCAAAGCCTTGTTGATACTGGGCATTATCCCCAACCAGAGTTAGAACAAGACCTGAAAGACCTGAAAGACCTACATCGGGAAGCGTCATTAGGACCGAGCACAGAAGCGATTGTCAAAGCAGCCGTTGCCAAAGGCATACCGTGGATATCAGTCGGGACTCGGTTTTTGATTCAACTGGGCTACGGGGTGTACCAACAGCGAATCCAAGCGACAATGAGCGCTAACACGGGGATTTTGGGGGTAGAACTAGCCTGTGACAAAGAAGGGACAAAACGCATCCTGGCGGCGGCGGGAGTGCCGGTGCCAAGAGGGACGGTGATCAACTTCTTCGATCAGCTCGAAGCCGCAATCGAACTTGTGGGTGGGTATCCCATCGTGATCAAGCCCCTGGATGGGAATCATGGTCGCGGGATCACAATAGATATCAGAAACGCCTCGGAAGCGGCGGCAGCGTATGATGCGGCCAAACTTGTCTCAGACGCGGTGATTGTCGAGCGCTATTACGTCGGTTCAGATCACCGGGTGCTAGTAGTGAATGGCAAAGTAGTAGCAGTAGCCGAGCGCGTGCCAGCCCACGTAGTTGGGGATGGGTTAGCGACGATAAATCAACTGCTGGAGAAGATAAATCTTGACCCACACCGGGGAGAGGGACACGAAAACGTCCTGACTCGGATTGAACTAGACCGCACCAGCTACCAGTTGCTGGAGCGGCAAGGGTATAGCCTCGAAACCGTGCTGAAATCCGGCGAAATTTGCTATTTGCGTGCCACAGCCAACTTGAGTACCGGCGGGATTGCCGTGGACAGAACCGACGACATGCATCCAGAAAACGTCTGGCTGGCACAACGGGTGGCGAAAATTATCGGGTTAGATATTGCCGGAATTGATATGGTCACACCCGATATTAGCCGCCCACTGCGAGAAGTAGATGGGGTGATTGTGGAAGTCAACGCCGCGCCGGGATTCAGGATGCACGTCTGCCCCAGCGTCGGTATTCCTCGCAACGTCGCCGGAGCAGTGCTAGATATGCTGTTCCCAGGTGAAAGTCCCAGCCGGATTCCCATCATCGCCGTCACCGGCACCAACGGCAAAACCACCACGACTCGGCTGTTAGCGCACATATTCAAACAAACCGGACGCACGATCGGCTACACGACGACGGATGGCACGTATATCGGTGACTACCTGGTAGAAGCCGGTGACAACACTGGTCCCCAAAGTGCCCAGTTGATTTTGCAAGACCCGACCGTAGAGGTGGCAGTACTGGAAGCGGCTCGGGGGGGGCTGCTGCGCTCTGGGTTGGGGTTTGATGCCTGCGATGTCGGGGTGGTGTTGAATGTGGCGGCGGACCACCTGGGAATTGGTGACATTAACACCGTAGAGCAATTAGCCCATCTCAAGAGTGTGGTGGCGGAAACGGTGTTGCCTCTGGGCTACGCGGTGCTGAATGCGGATGACCCCCTGGTGGCGGCAATGGCAGCGCGGGTCAAGTCTCAAATCGCTTACTTCACGATGAATCCAGACAATGCCCTGGTGCGAAACCACATCCTCCAAGGCGGTCTGGCAGCAGTGTATGAGCAGGGCTACCTGTCGATTTTGAAAGGGGATTGGACGTTGAGGATTGAGCTGGCGGTTAACGTCCCCCTGACGATGTCGGGACGGGCAGAGTTTATGATTGCTAATGCCTTGGCAGCAAGTCTGGCGGCGTTTGCCCAAGGAGTGCCGCTTGAGGAGATTCGCACCGGCTTGAACACTTTCCGAGCTTCGGTGAGTCAGACGCCGGGGCGGATGAATCTGTTCGATTTGGGCAGCTATCACGCTTTGGTGGACTATGCCCATAATCCAGCTAGTTATGAGGCTTTGGGCGGTTTCGTCAGCAATTGGCCAGGTGAGCACATTGGTGTGGTCGGGGGACCGGGCGATCGGCGTGACGAAGATTTCATCACTCTGGGCGGCTTGGCGGCAACTATCTTTGATCGGATTATTGTTAAGGAAGATGACGATACTCGCGGACGTCCACGCGGTCAAGCTGCTGAGTTAATTGTCACAGGCATCTTGCAAGCTCAGCCTGATTGCCGCTATGAATCGATCCTGGATGAGACTCTAGCCATCAATACTGCCCTAGACAGTGCCCCCAATGGCAGTCTGGTGGTGATTTTGCCTGAAAGTATCAACCGTGCCATCACTCTGATTGAAGCGCGTCACCCCACCTCCAACAAGGAAGAGGAGCCGAGCCGTTCGACTGGTGCAGCTAATGCTGAAGGAGGAGTCAAGTCTTCCGTAACCAACACGTTCTGATCCAGAGTCAATTCGCCAATGCGAGATCTCCGTTCATTTCACCCCTGAACGACTTCATACTTAGATGTCAGCGATTCCCTGGGGAGCGGACCGGATCTCGTCCATATCCTACCGTAGTTGTTTTCAATCTCGATGCGGATAATCTCTGCTTCTACCCAGAGTGGCTTGCCTTGCTCAAAGACGATATAAGAAATGCGCTGTCCGGTTCTAAGATTAGCGAGCATGACTCGCTTGTAATTAATCGCGTTGCTCACGTAGATCTCCTGTAGAACTGACGAGGTCCCCTCTCGATCACTGAATGCCCGAAAGAGGAGGAATCCTCAGCGGTTGACTGGGTATTTGTACTCAGTCTATCACAGGTTGGGAATTGAACTGCATGGGGTGATTGTGCGGCTGATCAGAGTCTGGGGTAGCAGATTGCAGATTTTCAGCAAAAAACACCCCAAACTAAGTAAGCATTAGGGTGTTTGTATTTATCAAACCTTTTTATAAATTCCCCGGTGTTGTTTGACGCTTAAACAACCATTCTAACTAGTGTAGTCAGTGGAACTTACTTCATCCGGCTCGCGCTAACTATTTGGGTTCGGGTCACGGTAAGCAACTGCTTCCGAGCGTTTGCCTTTAGCTAAACCAGCCAGACCAGCCAGACCGATTAATCCCAACCAGCCCCAGTCAAAATGGTCATTATCGCGGTTGTTGTCTGTAGTTGAAGTGGTATTAGTACTTGGGGAGCTATTGCTTTGAGCAGAAGCAGGCATTATTAAGGGTGACAAAGCTAGACCACTTGCCAGCAGACCAGCTCCAACTGCTTGAAATATGTTTGAAGGCTTCATAATTAAAATTCCGCTTTTAGTCACTCTAATTTATCAAATCTACCCCTAAAACCACCTCAGCCCTTAGACGTAAATGAGGCCGTATAATTATGCTACTGAAGTAGTAGAAAAAACTTCCTTTGAGTCTAATTTACTACAGATATAAAATATCTTACTGGAAATATTCGCTCTTAGCTGCACCTTAAGCTCTATATATAGAATTGAAATCATCCGGTTTTAAAACTAAGTAAGATTTAAACAATTTTACCTACCCAATATTGATACGAAACATAGGCTTTCAACGAATTAATAGTATTAAGTGGATTGCTGGATAGCGATCGCGGTTGTGCGTTGCCAATTGCTAGGTATTGAGGATAACTAGTCACCATGAGAATTCTGCTGGTGGAAGATGATGAGAGCGTTGCTGCAGTACTGATGAAAGCTCTTACAAGTCAGCATTATCTAGTTGATCTTGCTACTGACGGTGAGGCTGGTTGGGAACTGGCAGAGGCGTTTGAGTATGATTTGATTTTGCTGGATTTGATGCTGCCTAAGCTTGACGGTATTAGCTTTTGCAGACAGCGACGGGCTTTGTGCGATCGCACCCCAATTCTCCTACTGACGGCTCAAGACGACCGCATCAACAAGGTAACAGGGTTAGATGCTGGAGCAGACGATTATGTCGTCAAGCCCTATGACCTTGATGAGTTATTAGCCCGAATTCGGGCTTTGCTGCGTCGAGGCAGTTCGATGCTATCACCCGTGCTCGAGTGGGAAAACCTGCGTTTTGACCCCAGTAACTGCTCAGTCACCTACTCCGGGCAACTGTTGCATCTCACTTCTAAGGAGTATGCTGTACTGGAGCTGTTCTTAAGAAACACTCACCGGATATTCAGCCAAAGTGCCCTGCTCGATCATTTGTGGTCGTTTGAAGAACCTCCTTCAGAGAATGCCGTTAGAGCTCAGATCAAGAGTTTACGGCAGAAACTCAAGAAAGCTGGGGCGGCGGCTGATTTGATTGAGACAGTCTACGGGCTGGGGTATCGGCTGAAATCGACAGAATCGGGAGTCAGGAACCAGGAAGCGGAAACTACCCTAGCTCCACAGGGAGTGGACTCTGCAACCGCAACAGCTCAAACCGAGCAGCAAGGAGCGCCGGAACTGACTGCCATTTGGGAGCGGTTCAAGGAGAAGTACAGCGATCGCATTACAGTCTTGGAGCAAGCTGTGACGGCTCTGCTAGAAGGCACTATTACTGAAGCATTACGGCAACAGGCAATAGGTGAGGCACACACACTGGTAGGGTCGCTAGGCAGCTTTGGCTTGATTGAAGCCTCCCGTTTGTGCCGTGAAATCGAACAGACGTTTCAAGCTGGGATCACACTGAGTCAGGCTAGGGTGAAGCATCTGTCTGGACTGGTTGCCCAATTGCGGCAAGAGCTAGGGGTGCTAACACTACTAAACCATTAGGTTACTATACACAACTCGCCGATTATGAAGCGCAATTCTTAAGATTTTGATACTTCAGCAACAATTGGAAGCTTTCATTTGGGGCCACTATAGTTAAAAGCTCCCCAAAGATATAATTCAACCTGCGTGAAAATATACTTTCAAACACAAATCATTACAATTGGATTCGGGCTGGCGTTGCTGATTTTACTAGGTTATGCCGCCGAGGCTAGCAGTACAAGTGTGTTCTCGCTCTTCTGCTTATGCCTAAGTTTGGCGCTATTAGTGTTAGTTTACTATTTCTTAAATCGCCTTATAGCGGTGCAGCGCGATATTTCTGAACGAGAACTTGCTTTATCGGCTCTACAAAAGTCAAAAGATGAACTGACAATCAGAGCCGCAGCTCGTACATTCGATGCCGACCCGGACAGGATTATCCAGGTGCTGACGAACCTCCTCGGCAATGCGATCAAATTTTCACCCAGAGGTTCTACCGTCTGCTTGAGTGTAGAACTGCAACTCACCCCCTCACCCCCTCACCCCACTGTATTATTCCAGGTTAAAGACCAGGGGCACGGCATTCCTGCCGACAAAATTGAAAGTATCTTCGAGCGCTTTCACCAGGTTGATGCCTCAGATTCCCGCAAAAAAGGGGGGACGGGTTTGGGCTTGGCCATTTGCCGTAGCATTGTGCAGCAGCACGGGGGACGGCTCTGGGTTGAAAGTACCCTAGAGACGGGAAGCAGTTTTTACTTCAGCCTGCCCTTGGCAATGTGAATTTCAATCCTTAGTCTAGGGATTTCCAAAATTACTAATTATATTCTACACCAATTTAGGGATAGTTGTAATGACAACCAAGCGAATCTTGGTGATTGACGATGAAGATGGTATCCGAGAAATCATCCAAATCTGCCTAGAGGCGGCGGCAGGATGGGATGTTTTTACAGCCGCCTCGGGTAGTGAGGGGTTAGCTATAGCAGAGGCTATTCAGCCCGATGCAATTTTGCTAGATGTGATGATGCCTGATCTGGATGGACCTACGACTTTTCAGCAGTTGCAGGCAAATGCTGCGACTGGGCACATCCCAACTATTTTGCTGACAGCGAAGGCAAAGATTATCGACTTGGGTGTAACAGGCGTGATCACCAAGCCCGTCAAGGCTCAGGATTTAGTTGACCAGATCCGAGAGATTCTGAACTGGAGCGATTCATAGGGGTCAGGGGGAGCCAGTTGCGTTTTTCCATTCACAATTCACAAATTGTTCACATTGATACTCTAACTTCAAGTTAGAGCCAGACAAATCATCGAGTTAACCGTAGTTTATGGGTCTAGTTTTCTATACAAGTACGGCAGTCAAAGTACTTTGTCAGCCGCGATTAGGTAGCAAGGAGAACAGTGAGCATGTTTGTAACCACTACCTGTGAGCCACAGGTTGAATTAGTAATGGATGTCTTCAAAACTCAAAGCGTTGAATTAGCAATAGATATCCTCAAGGTTCAAAACAAGGCCCTGGTAAATTCGCTCAAAGACTATCTTACCGTTTTACCCAGTCCCCAATGTGTTGAGGAAGTCTTGGCAGCAGCGATCCATGAACTGGCTGAAACTGACCCTGATGCTTGTCGCTGGATGTTGCGCCATCCCGACTATCTGGAGCCTGAGCTTGACCTAGTTGAGCTGGCGGTGAAGTTGGCGCTAACAAAGCTTCAAGCATCAGGGTTTCGTGCTGGATCAAGACTTTAAATTTGAACCAAACGGTCGGCTACAAATAAGTGAATTGGCAAAGGCTCAGTTGATGGTTGGGAATTCAGCCTGCGATCGCCTCCTCCTAGAAGAGATTCTGCTTCGTGATTAAGCTGTTCAAGAGTTATCGATTTTGCCAGGGTTTAACGTCACATTATTGGAAAGTTTACAAGCTATGAATACAAATCACAGCCAGCTAAAAGTCAGGTTCCCCCTGGTTAAATTTGTCAATCAGTTGCTTTTTAGTCCCCTTTCCGAAGTAGTTTTCAATCCGATGAAATTTTGGTATTTATACAGAGTTAAACTATTAGAACGCTGCTGGTTCCAAGATGGTGACTTTGTAAGTTATATGCAATTCTGGTATTTTTACTTAATTAAGCTATTAGAACGCTGTTGGGAGCAAGATTACATTCAAATATTGGAACGTTGCTGGGGTCAAAATGGTGAATTAGAGGAACACAATTAATAACTGACACGCATGTGTTGCTCAATCAGAGTAAATCTCACAATTCTATAAAAAATACAACAGACAGCGATTAAAAGGAAAAATCAATGAAGACTATCAGCAAGATTAACGACGAGTTGGCGATTGCTCGCCAGGTTACGCCAGAACAGTTGCAACAGATTGCCCAGTCAGGATTTAAGTCAGTGCTCAACCTACGATCACCTGGGGTCAAGCCGAGAGCCGTGGGAGATAGAATGAGAATCCTCAAAATCCAGACGTTACGCGGCCCCAACTATTGGAGCATTAGATACCACAAACTGATCGTGATGCGGCTAGATTTAGAAGACCTAGCCGAGAGGCCATCGAATCAGATCCCAGGCTTCTACGAGGGATTAGTTGAGGCACTGCCCGCGAAACAGCAACGGCTGGGACTTATCAAGGGGCTACGCGGTGCTGAATGCGGATGACCCCCTGGTGGCGGCAATGGCAGCGCGGGTCAAGTCTCAAATCGCTTACTTCACGATGAATCCAGACAATGCCCTGGTGCGAAACCACATCCTCCAAGGCGGTCTGGCAGCAGTGTATGAGCAGGGCTACCTGTCGATTTTGAAAGGGGATTGGACGTTGAGGATTGAGCTGGCGGTTAACGTCCCCCTGACGATGTCGGGACGGGCAGAGTTTATGATTGCTAATGCCTTGGCAGCGAGTCTGGCGGCGTTTGCCCAAGGAGTGCCGATTGAGGAGATTCGCACCGGCTTGAACACTTTCCGAGCCTAGGAAGATGACGGAGTTTATTTGTCTTGGTCTGAAGCTTCTGGCTCTGGGCTAGTATTTTTTAATTCTTCCTTAAAGCCCCGCAATGTTTTGCCCAGAGCGCTTCCCATTTCCGGAATTTTCTTGGGACCGAAAATTAAAATTGCAGCGATCGCAATTACACCCACTTCAGGCCATCCTAGTCCAAACATACCAGTCTCCAGTAAACTATCCTTAGTCAGCAGTCAATCTTTTAACTTGGATTGGTAATTTTAACCAATCGCTGAGTTCATGGGCGAGCCAGTCAAGTTCCGGTTCAGTAATATCACCATAACCACCAAGCTCATACTTCTGTATTCCTGCCCAAATAGTAATCTTGCGTTTATTGTTACCTAAATATTCTAGTTCCAGTTTACTGATATTCTGTCTTGGTGCTGGACGCGGACGATTGAATTTAAAACCAAACACCTCATAGGTTCGCGAAATTTCCTGCTGATTCAGACGCAGCCGAACTCGTCCAAATAAAGTAGAGAGTATCTGCCATACCATGCTAATGCCAGCACCCCAAAACGGTAATGAGAATAAAGCAAAAAAGAGGTTAATACCAAGAGGTGCCAAGAATACGGCAGAGGCTGTCCAAACTACTACGAATGAATTCCAGGCGATCGCAAACAAGGTCAAGGTTACAATATCAGCACTAAATCCCTTCGCGGGCATAAAAATTTCTAGAGAATTTGCCTGGAGGAGCAACAAGATTTTGCTACCAAACGGCTTGCTTGCAACGAGAGTTGGGATGTTTCTTGGGGTCGGCTCATCCAACGCTTGCAGTGCTTCCTGGGCAGAAGTAAAGCGTCGGTCTAAACTCGGTTGTGTCATCCACTTTAACCAGTTAGCAAAGGCAGGACCCAGAGCGGTTGCCTGCTCAAACTTAATTCGGAAATCTTGTTGGGGTAAATCAGCTGGATGAGTGCCTGTTACCAAGGTAATCAAAGTCGCTCCTAAGCTGTAGAGATCGGAGGCTGGAACCGTGCGTCCGCCAAATTGCTCCTGTGGCATATAACCATAGGTTCCCACCACCGTAAAGGTCTTGCCAACGCTACCAGCTCGTGTCTGCACTGAGCCAAAATCGACCAGGTAGACTTGACCGACACTATTTCCAGAACGATTAGTCAACAATATATTGCTGGGCTTGATGTCGCGGTGGATGACGGGAGGCTGACGCCCATGCAGGTAAACGAGGATTTCTAACAAGTCTTTAGCCAGCTGTCTTACCTCCGGCTCACTGAAGCTACGTCCAGCTTTGAGATGTTCTTCCAGCGATTGCCCCTCCACATAAGTCTGTACAAGGGCAAATCCTTTACCATTGTCTGTGTTTAGCTCAACATAATCTAGATAGCGAGGAATGGCAGGATGAGAGAGGGCTTTTAAGGTTTCGGCTTCGCGCTCAAACAGCTTAAGATCATCCCATTCAAAATCACTACCAAAAGACAGGAGCTTGATGACGACTAATTCTTGAGTTTGGGAGTCACGCGCTAGCAGCGTCCGTCGCCCAGCATTTCTTCCCAGCTGCTGCTGGATCTCATAGCGATCGCCCAATACTTGACTAGCCATTCTTTTCCTCCCAATAATTAATTGGCATAGCCCTGTTTCCCCCCATGGCGACCGAACTTGTTTGAGTCAACTCACATGTAGGACACCTCATGCCTCTATTGTGCAACACCAAGGCTTTTGTATTGACGAGCACTCTAAAAAAGTTCTAGGGTCATTAATATTTCTATGTCTTCTCAACTCTGGCCCTACATTACTCCTGGCATCCCTGACGAGTTGTTCGAGCGCTTGCCGGGTATTCCCCTGAGCAAGCGAGAAACTCGGCTGCTGTTGATTGCCCATTTGCGGCTCTTGCCAGACTCAATTTTATGGGACATTGGCGCTGGTACGGGTACGATTCCGGTAGAGATTGGGTTGCTGTGTCCTAAAGGACGGATTATCGCAGTCGAACGAGATGAGGAAGTAGCCAGCCTGATTCGCCGCAACTGCGATCGCTTTGGCGTTCAGAATGTAGAAGTTATTGAAGCAAGCGCCCCAGAGTGTTTGCAAGACCTGCCCCAGCCCCCCCACCGGGTCTGCATTGAGGGAGGCCGCCCCATTAAGGAAATTTTGAAAGCAGTATGGCCCTACTTGCCACACCTTGGCCGAGTTGTCGCCACGGTTGGTAATCTTGAAAGTCTATATGCTGTCTCACAGGGCTTGGCTGAGTTGCAAGCCCGTAATATCGAGGTCGTTCAGTCTGCCGTTAACCGTTTAGAGACGCGGGGCACCCAGCAAACCTTTGCTGCTGTCGATCCCATTTTTATCCTCAGTGGTGAAAAGTTAGACTGAACTTGAAGGATGAAGGATGAATTCATCCTCCAGCCTTCATCCTTCATCCTTTTTGCCATGCCTTGGTCTCGGATTGTTAGTGGAATTGTTGCGATCGCTCTTGCGCTTGGAATCAGCCTGATGGGAGGGTGGTATTTCACCCTCATGTTTGCACTTATTGTTTATTTGGGTCAGCTCGAATACTTTCAACTGGTTCGAGTCAAGGGGATTGCACCCGCAGCTAAAACCACTCTGGTTGTCAGCCAAGCCCTGCTAATTATTGCTACTGTTTCTTCGACGTTAGCTGACGCTGTCATGCCAGTGGCTGGGACGTTTATTTGTTTTTATCTGCTGTTTCAGCCCAAATTGGCCACGATTGCTGATATTTCCACCTCGATTCTGGGGCTATTTTATGGCGGTTATTTGCCTAGTTACTGGGTGCGGTTGCGATCGCTCGGTAGCGCCGCAGTCAGCAACTTACCTTTAGGAGGCTATTGGCCCCAAACCTGGACAAATTCCACCCTACCACAAGGTCTGACAGTGACGCTGCTAGCCTTTTCCTGCATCTGGGCAGCTGATATTGGGGCTTACACCATCGGCAAAATCTTTGGTCGAACACGCCTTTCCGACATCAGCCCCAAAAAGACGGTAGAAGGGGCTGTTTTTGGGGTAAGTGCAAGCGTAGCCGTGGCTGGGGCGGGTTCCTGGTATCTCGACTGGCCCGGCTGGCCACTGACAGGTGTGGCCTTGGGTCTGCTGATTGGCATTGCTAGCCTGTTGGGAGATTTAACCGAGTCAATGATGAAGCGCGATGCTGGAGTCAAGGATTCAGGACAATTAATTCCCGGTCACGGCGGCATTTTAGACCGCGCCGATAGCTACGTTTTTACCGCTCCCCTGGTTTACTATTTCGTGACGCTAGTTTTACCACTGCTGGCAAAGTCTTAACTAGATTCTTCGTCCACAGCGGGGATCAGTTTAATCCGACCACGACAAACCAGCTGACCTGGAGTTAGAGTGAGTTCCTCGATAGCGGCTTCTGGGCCTAAATCTAGCTTAAAATTCGCTAAATTTTCACTTTCTTTACCAAGTTGAGTCTGGATCTGGAAGTTTTCCAGCTGTAGTTCATGGTTGCTAGCTAGGTTTAGACCAGTGCGAATCACCACTGATTTTGGGTTATCGTCAACACCTGCGATGGTAGCAGCCGCAGTCAGGTGACCGCTATCAATGCTAATCTTGTGCCAGGTGACTGGGCCGTCTACTGGGAAGCGGGCTGGGAGTCGTGTTAAGAGCAACTCAGTCAGGGCATTAGCTAATAAAGGGGACGCCAAGGAGGCATTGAGATCCAATTCCTGCACCAGCAACTTACAAAAGAGCGGCACAGGCTCTAGGAGTCGCAGGGGCTGACCCTTGAGAACCGCTGCTAAGTTGACGCGAATGCCTTCTCCCACAAACTGAATTTGTGTCAGATGCAGTCCTTGATAGACAGCTTGGGATGCTGAAATAGACACGCTGGGGATGTGACCACTGAAGATTTGGCGATTGCTGCCCGAAATCTTCACTTCCAGATCTGACACTTGCTGAACTTGCGATCGCAGCCACAGCCCCACGGCTGGGGACAACACCTTACTAATGAGCCAGCTTTGCTTTGCACTCACGGTTTGTGAACTTAACTCTGGCGTTGTACCAGCTGGGTTATCGGTATTCAAAGATTAACCAGGAGATCGAGGAGTATTTAAACCAGTCATGATTCTGCTTGTACTATTTATACATGTATATCTGAAGCAATGCAAAGATTTGGCTTAGTCTTAAAGAGTAAGCAGTTTATTCATGGAAGAACGGCTGCAAAAAATTCTCTCCCAGTGGGGGATTGCCTCACGTCGTGAAGCAGAAGCTATGATTCTGGCTGGGCGCGTGCAGTGTAATGGCACTGTGGTTGGGCTGGGGCAAAAAGCTGATCCAGAAAGCGACACTATCGAAGTAGATGGCAAGCTGATCCAGCCGATGCATCGTCCGACTCCGGTCTATCTTTTAGTTCACAAACCATCTGGAGTGGTTTCTACCTGCGATGACCCACGGGGACGCCCAACCGTTATGGATCTACTGCCGCCAGAATTGCGATCAGGTCAGGGGATTCACCCCGTTGGTCGTCTGGATGCCGACTCCACAGGAGCACTGCTGCTTACAAATGACGGAGAACTCACATTCGTCCTCACCCATCCTCGCCACAGCATTTCCAAGACCTATCAGGTTTGGGTGCAGGGTGAGCCGCCGGAATCAGTGCTGCAGCAGTGGCGTGAAGGTGTTCTCCTGAAGGGCATAAAGACGCGACCGGCTCAAATCCGCGTCATCTCGCAGAGTTCTGGCGAAACCTGCTTGGAAATAATTTTGAAAGAGGGGAGAAATCGGCAGATTCGACGAATTGCGCAGCAGCTAGGGTATCCCGTAATACAGCTGCATCGTACCGCTATTGGTCCGATTGAATTACAACCACCAGGAGAGCCACCTTTGCCTCAGAGTTGTTATCGTCCCCTTAAAGAGGTTGAACTCCGATTTTTGCTTTTGTTATGAGTTATGAACTTGGTCAAACCTCATAACTCATAGTTATGGTTTGGGGGTGCGCCCATAAGTTTCGGTTAGTGTCTTAAGGCGATCGCGCAGTTCATCCGTCAGAGCATCAGCCTGATACCGCCACTGCCAATTGCCCTCTGCTTTACTCGGAACATTCATCCGGGAATCGGTTCCCAGTCCCAAAATATCCTGCAGCGGAATAATCACCTGGTTTCCCACCGAAGCCAGAGCTAACCGGATCAAATCCCAGTGGATGCCCTCAGAACTGGTACAACCCAAGTAGCGGAGAACGGCTTCCTTTTCATACTCTGGGAGCTGATTGAACCAGCCTAGAGTTGTGTCATTATCGTGGGTACCAGTGTAGACTACACAGTTGCGGGAGTAAATGAAGGGTAAATAAGGATTATCAGGGCCTGAACCAAAGGCAAACTGCAAAATCTTCATGCCTGGAAATTCAAATTGGTCTCGCAGCGCCTCCACCTCTGGGGTAATTGTGCCCAAATCCTCTGCCAATACGGGTGGCTTGCCTAAGTTCTGATTGAGGGTTTGAAACAATGCCTCCCCAGGCGCTTCAATCCACTCTCCATTGATGGCAGTGGTTTCCCCACGGGGTACTGCCCAGTAAGCTTGGAACCCCCGAAAGTGGTCGATCCGAATGATGTCTATATATTCAAGCATGGCCTGAAAGCGCTGCACCCACCACTTAAAGTCTTGTTGCTGCAGTTGCTCCCAGTTATATACTGGGTTACCCCACAATTGACCTGTGGCGCTGAAGTAGTCTGGCGGCACCCCAGCCATGAGTGCCGGTTCACCCGTTTCTTCATGCAGGCAAAAGATTTTCGGATGCGCCCATACGTCAGCGCTATCGTGAGCAACGTAGATGGGAATATCACCGATAATTTGGATGCCGCGCATGTTGGCATAGCGCTTGAGTTCCGACCACTGACGGAAGAACTCGAACTGGGTATATTTGAAGAAAGAAATCTCAGCACTCAGCCGCTGCCGCCACTGCTCTAAAGCTTCTGGTTGGCGTTGGGCAATCTCTCGCTCCCAAGTATGCCAACTGGTTCCCTCATGGGTATCTCTGAGCGCCATAAATAAGGCATAATCATCCAACCAGTAGGCCATGCTTTCACAAAAACCCGCAAATTCCTTTTGCAGCACAGACGTTGCCTTGGGTTGGAAATTCTCGTAGGCAAGCTTTAGCAAGGGCATCTTCGTTTTTACAACCTGCTCAAAATCCACTTTTTCTACGGGAAACGCCGGTAGATTGGCAAAATCTTCATCCGTTAGCAACCCTTCCTCCTTTAACCGTTCCGGGCTAATCAGCAGTGGATTTCCAGCCATTGCGGAATAGGACAAATAGGGTGAATTGCCATACCCCGTCGGTCCCACGGGCAAGATTTGCCACAATTTTTGGGCACTTTGGGCTAAAAAATCAACAAAACGATAGGCTTCTGAGCCCAAGTCGCCAATACCGAAGCGACTGGGAAAGGAAGTGGGGTGCAGCAAAATGCCACTGGATCTGATAAAAGGCATAAATAATCTGAACAAAGGGAGGCAGTCACGAAGCTAGCACGCCACGGAAGATTTTGAAACCTGACTATAGTCATACAATGCTTGCTTTATAAGGGCAAATTTTGGCTGGATTTAACCTTCTGATTTAGGGCAAAATATCAATTATGACTCACCGCAATCCTGCACCTACAGTCGATATCATCATTGAACTGGTTGACCGACCGCATCGACCGATTGTCTTAATTGAGCGCCATAATCCCCCACTAGGCTGGGCGATTCCGGGTGGCTTTATCGATTATGGCGAATCAGCTCAAACGGCTGCGCGGCGGGAAGCTGAGGAAGAGACGGGATTGCAGGTGGAGTTGATTGAACAATTCCATGTATATTCTGACCCCAATCGCGATCCCCGTCAGCACACTATGAGCGTTGTATTTTTGGCAACGGCGACGGGAGAACCCAAGGCGGGGGATGACGCTAAGGGGCTGGGAGTTTTTGAATCTTGGCGCATCCCAGCTGAGCTATGCTTTGACCATGACAAAATCCTGCGGGATTATTGGCGTTACCAACACTACGGGCTGCGACCCTTATTATCTTAGGATTGTCAAGTATATATAGAGGGAATAAATAAAATGACTCGAAAGGTTATTCGCACGGATTTGGCACCGGCACCTGTAGGACCTTATAACCAAGCGATCGCAGCCAATGGTCAGATGGTTTTCGTTGCCGGTCAAATTCCCCTCGACCCCAGCACCAGCGAAATTGTGGGCGAGGGAGATGTAGCGAAGCAGACCGAGCAGGTAATTGCAAATATTGAGGCTATCCTGACAGCAGCTGGGGCAAAGTTTCAGGATGTGGTCAAAACCACTGTATTTCTGGCAGATATGAATGATTTTGCCGTCATGAATGCGGTCTATGCCAGATATTTTCCGGCAGAAACAGCCCCAGCCCGTGCCTGTGTCCAAGTATCCCGTCTTCCTAAAGATGTCTTGGTAGAAATTGACTGTATTGCTGTGGTTGAAAATTCCATTGCTTGAATTTCCCTTGAAGAAAAGACTGTTTTTAAGAAGTTTCTGAAAAGTTAGCAATCTAGGGTGTCCGGGTGGGAACTATTGAAATAGCAAGACTAACTGCCAGGACGCGAAGGAATGCCTGATTTTGACTTTTCAGAGCCTAGACATACACAACAGCTATGGGAGAGGCAAATTTTACCTTGCTGGGTACATAGCGATCGCCCTGCTGGACAAAGATTCCTGGGCAGCGTTCGCCTTAAGGAAAAAGCCACGGATGAACTTCTCAATATTGTTGGTAGTAACTTGAGCCAGCTGAGTAGAGTTACTTACGACTCTTTGTATCAACATTTCGATGAACCGAAGCAGAACTGGCTAAAGATTCTGACCTTTGCCCTTTCTGAGTATGCTTACCACTATTCAAGTCCTAAAGATAAGTTCTGGCAAGGGTTTTGCCAACAGCTGAGTCTTCCCTATGGTCAAGGCATAGAAAAAACATTTCGTGATATTACTGCTGAGGGAATTGACATTCTTGGCCTTGTTAAAGCTAAATCTGGGTATAAATACGTATCAACTTTATGGTTGCAGAGTGGCATTCCCAAACAAAACCTCGCTCATTTTGGTCAGCTGGTTCAGGAAGTCTCAGATGAATATGGCTGGTGGGAACTAGCCCATACTGAGCGCGAGGATCTTTCTCAGGAATTACTGGATTTTTGCCAGAACAAGCACCCCCAATGGGGAACACTAATTCATTTCCTCAAATCCAGCTGCTCTCTCGATGGAGAAGACGAAGTTGAACCAATCTCTGGGCACCTGGTTCAAGGCATCGCCACAGTTGCCCAAGAGCTTGAGCGCAAGAGACACTCACCAGAACTTCTGCGAGACGACAACCAGCGAGAGGTCTTGCTAGGGAGTTATTACTTACCACAGAACTTTTTTTTGAGGAATTGGGACACCCTGATTCGAGTCTTAACTCCTAAAGAGCGTCCTGGCGGCAATCATCGAACTATCATTAGCAGACGCAAAAAGCCACTATCCTTAGTGCTGGATGTTGCTGAATCGCTGAATATTCAACTGGTTCTGCCAGAACAAAGGCTATGGAAAGCGGAATGGAATAACTTGCGTGGAAGCTTTTGCCAAATTCTAGAAGCTTCCTGGGAAGGCACTATTCCTGGTTCGGGAGAACTCATGATTCCCGAACAAGTCATTGATATAAGTAGGGTGTCTGAGCTATGGACATGGCAGCTGTTAAATCACAGGCGCACTAGCTTAGCCGAGTGGCATCTTGAGGGTGTAGCCAGTGATTTTACTTGTTTAGTTTTCGATGCTTGGACAGGCGATCGCATACATCTCCACTTACCTAATCCCTCCGTCAGGGGAACCGAAGAGATTATTTGCTTTACCCCTAGAGAGATTCAACTGGCTTTTGCCAACGGCATTGAAATACTAGATAGTTGTGTGCCATCAAGTATTCGCGGATGGCTTGGTCAACACGTTAGACTCATAACCAAAGAGTCCTCAATCGTCTTTACCGCTCCGAATACACAAATTCATCAGTCAATCAGCTGGAAACTGTTTGATAACAAACAGCCGCAATTAACAGGATTAAAGCTGAAGGGCAAGAAGTATACTTATCTGGAAACACCGACCTTTTGGTATTCAACAGATGACCAAGCAGTATCTTTAAACATCTCCATCGAGAGCCTTACATGTCAATCAACCATTATCAACACGACTGAGACATTGCCTCCAAGCAATAGCTGGCAGTCGATTTCACTGACTAGATGGATTACTGAACCCGGTGCTTACGAAGCCCGTTTTTGGAATCAATTCCATCGGTGGTCATATCGTTTCTACATCAAATCAGAGTATCAGCTGACCGGCAAACCGGGTATTAGTGAGTTAAAGTTCAACAGCTGTTTGCTAGGTCGGATAAAAAGCTTACCGATTAAATATAACTGTTTAGAGAAGTTTTGGTCGGAGGTCGTCAATATCGAAGGACTATGGCCCCTGGAATTAGTCACCTTCTCCTTATATAACAGATATGACAAGGTATTTTATCTGGGACAGGCAAATTCATCAGGCCATTTAAATATAAGTCTTGCTGTGCTGCATGATTTATTACCAGATTCAGATTGGTATGCCTTAGATTACCAGCTGTTGGGTTTGGAACACCAGCGGCTGATGGAGATGGAAACTGCCGCCCCGTCAATCAGCTGGACTTGGGCAAATCAAGCCATTCATCTTTCTGGATTGCCGTCTGACCAGTTATATTCCCTATCCTGCTGGAACTTACTCCTACCCCAAAGCCAGCATGTAAACCTGAAGATTCCACTGAGTTTGCAGGACGAGGAGGCCATCACTGTTCCTTTGAACCTGCCAGCAGGAATTTATTATATCCAACTGACCAACTCACGCCGAATGCCTCAGCATCTGGGTTGGTGGTGTGGTAGTCATCAATCTGATTTACCGGCTGAAACTCAAGCAAATGAGTTTCTGGAAAATTACTGCTATACCATTCTTGGAGATGAAGCTGTAGAAGATTTTCTCAAAGCGGCTAAAGCTTTAAACCTGGATTTGGAATGCCAGTGGATACAAACAGTTATTCAAGGGCTGCAAGATCAGGATAAGGGTTACTACTTTCCAGGATGGTTAAAGCCCGACACTCTCCTTGAGAAACTTCAAGCTCTACTTCAGCAGCAAAGAAGCCAAACGGAACTGACTCTGCGCTCCCAAACCCCTGAATTCGTTAAGAAACCTGACACTGAGGAGCAGTCTAAAGTTTCTGTTAAGGGAAATTGGCATTTGGTGACATTAACTCAGGCGAATAAACGCGGGTTGTTTTCTAAGCAAATGAAAATCGCCCTCGAACAAAACAAGCTAAACGATTTGATTTTAAGAGTGGAAATGCCTGAAGAAGTGGTTTATCAGAACCTGGTTCTGCTGGAGTTGAGTAACTTTAAAGCCGTGCGCGATCGCATTCAACAGCTGGACTGTGTCCAGAGGATTGAGCCTAAACCGTTGACGCCTGAACAAGTTAACCAGATGTTGGGACTCAAAAAGAATGTGGGCTGAAAAAATTACTCTGTTGCTCAGTAATGCTCGGCATGCCAGCAATCCGGCAATGCCACTTTCTTTAACCAAGCACCAGATAGTATCTCTGCTGCGCTCAAGTCTTTCTCCAAATCAGCCTCACGAATCGCTGACAAATGAAGTTGAAGATGCTCTTGACGAATTGCAGGCACAAGGAGAAATCACAGCAGGCGTTCGGAATCGTTACGGGATGGCTCCACCCACGGTTTTAGCTGCGAATCAAGAAGACCTGACGGGGTTGCTGTTTCGGGGCGATCGCGCCTATTTCTCCCTGGCTCACCAAGCGCTTGAGAGTCAACCGAATAGCCAGAATCCATTGCTGATCCGCCCTCAAATAAAGCGTTTTCACTGGATTAAAGACCGCCTGAGTCAGATTGGGATTCGTCTGCTGACGGTTGTTGATAGCATCGAGAATTTACCATTACCTCGAAAACCTCTCAAGTCAGAGTTGCGTTCGCCCTGGCCTCAAGACCCCTATTCTATCAGCAGCTGGCCTAACGGTAGGGATATTGAGCGCTACGTGCCTGGTGGTGCGTCTCACAAAGACAGTTGGCGCTATCCCGATCGTGAAAGCCTCAAAGATCAGGATTTATTGCGACTGCCGACGGGTGAATATCTCTGGTTTGAAGAGCAAGATTTCTATGAATTAGAGCCAGATGTAGCAATTATGGCAATGTTCCAGCTAGACGCCGAGATCAGATACCCCCTCAAAATCTGTTGGGATAAACCTCAAGGCAGACTGAATCTGCAAGGCGTTATTTTGCCCAGTGCTTATGCTCGATGGCTCTGGCGTCTTTCTGAACCGGACACGGAACGGTACAGAACCCGATATTTTCCACCTGCTAACCGGCCACTCGTAGAAGCAGCTTTTAAGCGTTTAGGAAGCATTTTAGTATGAGTAACTATCTTGACCCGATCGCAGCCACAGAACAGCCTCGCCAGGATTTCCTTCGTTACTTGCTTACAGCTTATCCACTGCGCGATCCACATCTGCGCTATGGGTTAAAGCAACAGCTGGAACAGCCCGGAAATGTTTGGCAACATCCTTACTTGGAAGGTTCCCAGCCTTATAGACCAGCCAGTAGCATCAGATATTTGGTCAATCAAGGTGTTTTACATTCTGACACGACTTGTCTGTTCACGCCAAGCGAACGAACTCTCTACGAACACCAAGAACGAGCAGTCAGAGCAGTTGTTGAGCAGCAGGAAAATATTGTCGTTGCCACTGGTACGGGTTCAGGTAAAACAGAGTGCTTTCTGATTCCCATGCTCGATATGCTGCTTAAAGAAGGAGCCAACACAGCTGGGGTAAGAGCGCTAATCTTGTACCCCATGAATGCTTTAGTAAATGACCAAGTTAAACGTCTACGGAAACTACTATGTCGTCAGGCACAGCCAAAGATTAGATTTGGTTTCTACACCAGCCGAACTGAAACTGAACCCAACAAAGCAGAGCAATCTTTAACAGAAGAATTCCAGGCTTACGAGCCGCAGGAACTTCTGGAATTGTTACCAGAGGCAGAACGAGAAATTCTTTGCCAGAAGCGTCATGAAGAGCTAGTTTGCCAGGCTGTTGAAGAAACAAAAAATATCCAAGCCATTTCCCGCCAAGAAATCTGGGACAATCCGCCTCACATTTTGATCACAAACTACTCCATGCTGGAGCATATGCTGATTCGCCCTACGGAGCGAACAAAGATTTTTGAGGCTTCAGCACCAACCTTCAAAATGTTGGTGGTAGATGAGGCTCACTCTTACAACGGCTCTACTGGTACAGAAGTTTCCATGCTGCTGAAGCGACTCAAGACAGCAGTGAAAGTGGAAGAAGCGGGGCGGATTCGCTGCATTGCCACCAGTGCCAGTTTAGGAAACGCATCAGTTGATGGCAGAGTGTTGCAATTTGCTAAAGAGTTTTTTGGTGAGTCATTTACTCAAGTGATTCGGGGCGATCGTGTCACGGCCATAGAACGGCTAGGCAACCCATACACTCTACCATCTACGGGCGACGCATCGGTCGCCCCTACAAATCAGGACGTTCTAGAGTATCTGAGCATCCTGGAATTGCCTACCTCTGATGATTTGAATCAGTGGTTCAAGGAACTCAGTTACATTGTGCCTCCACCGCGATTACAGGAAGCGCAGTCTAAAGCTGGGGAAGATATTCATAAGTTTCTCTGGTTTGCCCTCAAGCAACATCCCCTAGTACATCGACTGATTAACCTTCTTAGTAATAAACCTCAGCCTTGGGAGCAAGTCGCTCAATCTACAGAACTGTGGGGCGTCAATCTGCCTCTTAATTTAGACGGCAGTGTTGATAATACAGACGCAAACCAGGCACTGGCTCATCTGCTTCAGTTGGGTACGCTGGCGCGTGAAAACCCAGAGGATTTACCTTTACTGCCAGTTAGACTCCATCTTCTCTTTCGCAGTCTGGAAGGACTTTATGCCTGTATCAATCCTGATTGTTCGGGAGCATTGCGCGATCCAAACCATCAATGTCGTCCTCGGTATGGACGGCTTTATCTGAATGAGAAGACTACCTGTGACGCCTGTGCTTCACCAGTGCTGGAGTTAGGCAGTTGCTCCCAGTGTGGTCAAGCCTATGTCTTGACTCAGTTGCTGAATGATTCATCCAAAGAATTACAATCCCTTCCCAGAGCGACTCAAGCATTAAGAGACAACCCTAAAATCTACACGCTGACTTGTGGCCCTTTAGACAGCGTGACAGAAGAAGAGGAAGTCGGCGAAGTCGAGGAAGAACAAGAATCTAAAAAACCCTCTACTTTTACGATTCGTCACCGAGATGGTTGGATTGGTGTCCCCTCAGCTGAACCATTTACACCAAAAGCTACGGCACAGGGTGAATTTTATCTAGCATGGCATCGGCATAAGGATGATAAGGAGCTGAAGGGGTGCTACTTACCCAAATGCGCCGCTTGTGGTGCAAGGCCAATTCGCGCTCAAGCGATTAATCGGTTTGTGTCCTACACGGATGCTCCCTTGCAGGTCATGATTGATAGCCTCTTCAATCTACTGCCTGAACTTGAACGGACTCAAAGCAAAGCATCAAAGCGTAAACTGCTGACCTTTTCTGATGGGCGTCAGGATGCTGCTTTTTTTGCCTCAGACTATCAGCGCAACCATACAGAGACCCTTTATCGCCAGATGGTTTGGCAGGCATTCAGAGAGGTCAAGAATGCTGATGGCATCGCATCGGTTAAGCAAGTCACTGACCAATTAAGAGCGAAGTTTTTAGAAATTCCCATTCCCCATCCTGAGCGAGAGTCTAGGGACAACTATCTCAGCTACGTTCCAGGAGACGAGCAAGGTTTAGAAAATGATTTAGATTGTCAAAAAAGTGCTGACTCTCGTGCTAAAGAGCTATTACTTCGGGAATTTGCTATTCCTTTCGCCCGTCGATCTTCTCTAGAGGCTTTGACGGTTTTAGCTTGCCACATCCAAGAGGATAGCCAGCTGGTTGAGCAAGTTGCTGAAAGATTTAACGTGACGAGTGATGAAGCGCGAATTTTCTTAATCGGTATTACGGATATCATTCGTCGCACCGGAATTGTCAGCATTGAAGGGGCATCGCGGTATTTTCCAGAAACTGGAGGAGTTGAAGGTGATCGACCAGAGATGGTAGACGCTCAGGGACGCTCCAAGAATTACCTGTTTCTGGAAAAGTCACCTGATGAGACGAAAAAATATCAAGACTCTCCCTCTTTTCTACCTAAGTGGAAGCAGTCTGGGGAAGTAAGCCAAGCCCAAAATCGGCTGGGTTGGTACTATTTCAAGCTATTCGGTGACCAGTTTCCCAAAAAAGAGGATTTTATTTGGCTTTATGATCAGCTGAAATCTTCTCGGTTACTGGTTCTGGCCCAAAAGGGATATCACCTCAATTGGAAGCGCCTGAATATTATCGAGACGCAGCAGGATTGGTATAGATGCGATCGCTGCCAGCAAATTACCCACGTTCCAGGCTTATCAGAGATATCCCACCTGACTATTAATGTCTTTGGATGTCCTGCATTTAAATGTTCCGGTAAACTCCAACCTTATACTCCTGAAAAGATTGAACGAGCTACCAACGAGCACTATCAACAGTATTTGATTAAAAAATACTCACCGTTGCCACTGCGATCGCAGGAACATACAGCCCAGCTGGGTGTCGGCGAACTAGAAAAACGCGAAAACCGATTTCGTCGCGGTCAAATCAATCTGCTCAGCTGCTCGACAACCCTAGAAATGGGCGTCGATATTGGTGAACTCCAAGCAGTGGTTCTGCGGAACTTTCCGCCTCATGTGAGCAATTATCAGCAACGAGCGGGACGAGCAGGACGACGAACCGATGGAGTAGCGATTACTCTAATGTATGGGCAGCGTCGTCCCCATGACCGTTTTTATTTTGAGCAACCCGAACAGCTGATTGCTGGTAGTAATCAGATTCCTAAACTAGATGCCGATAACTTTAAAATTCAGCAGCGTCACATTCGAGCCGAGTTACTCGCGGCATTTCTGAATACTGATAGTGATGTCGGTGCAGAGAAAGTGGCGATCGCTGATTTCTTTGATTTACCCCAACCTGATTCTGGGGCATCTTCAGACTTCAGCCCACCGGCAACGGCAATGGTTTGTAAGCTACAAGAATGGTTGCACCGTGGTCAGGCTCTTTCCATAGCCCAGTCATGGCTAGACCGACTTCAGAGTTCTGGTACTGCTCAAGACGTTTTGAATCAGTTCCGCGAATCCATCGCAGTTTTCCAGCAAGACCAGCTAGAAGATTGGAACGGGTTAGTATCGCTACTTAGAGAAATTCAAGCAGATATTGATCCAGCAAGGACTGACCGCAAAAAACGGGATGCTCTAGAGAAGCGGCGCAATGGCGTTGAAGCTGAACTCGACAAAATAGCTGGTCGTCAACTGCATGAGCAATTAGTTCAGGCAAGTGTTTTGCCGATCTATGGCTTTCCGATTGATGTGGTTCGTCTGCTGACGAGTGAAAGTAATGAGCGCAAATCTTCTCAGGGACGGCATAGATTGGAGCGCGATCGCCGCCTCGCTCTAGGTGAGTATGCCCCCGATCAGGAAATTGTGGTAGATGACCGGGTTTACAAAAGCGTTGGCATTCTCAGACCCAAAGACCTAGAAGAGAATTACTATTGGGTCTGTAAAAACTGCAATAATTTTCTACGCTCAAAGCAGCAAGAAGTTATTGAACAGTGTCCGGTATGTGACTCGTGCCCACTCTCAGCTGCTGGCAAGAGAATGAAGGCTTACAAGGTTCCCAAGGCATTCATGACAGACTGGACAGAGCTTCCAAAGGTGACGCCCTACACCAAGCCGATGCGCCAGCCAACCTCACAGGTTTTCTTAGCTTCCGAGGGGGAAAATCCCGATAAACTGTCGCATGAGTCGGGGTTATACCGCCTCACCGTCAGTCAAGGTGGAACCTTCTTTCTAGCCAATCAAGGGGCGCTGGGAAATGGCAAAGGCTTCAACAATCAGGGCTTTGCCATTTGCCAAAGTTGTGGTAGAGATTTAAGCGATGAGGTGCGAAAAGGTTGGGAAACAAATAGCAAAAATGGTCGGGGCAAAAAATCCCCAGCAAGTTCTAAATCATCACAACCTAATCATAATCACCCAATCACCGGCAAGCAGTGTTCAGTTTGGTACCCACCTTCACCTATTCATCTAGGGCATGAGTTTCGGAGTGATTTGCTGAAAATTGAGTTTGACGGAGATACAAAACCAATCCCGCTTTTTGGTGAAGCTCATTACGCGGATGACACGACGATCTCCTCTGTTGCCGATAATCCAGATCAGGTCAACAGTGGCCTCAGATTCTGGCGCTCTCTAACCTATGCAATGCTCGCAGCAGCAGCCCAAGTGATAGATGTCCGTCGCGAAGAATTGGACGGACTTTTTACACCTCTACCAGATAGACGGGCTGAGCTTATTATATATGACAATGTTCCGGGGGGCGCTGGATATAGCAGACGCATTGGCGATCGCTTTCAGGAGGTTTTGTCAAAAGCCTATGAGTTAGTAGCATCGTGCAACTGTGATAGTAGTTGCTATGACTGCCTAAGAACTTACTCAAATCAGCCGTTTCATGCTGAGTTAAACCGTCATGTAGTGGCAGAATTCCTCAAATCCCTGGTTGAGCAGGTTAAGCCCGATCCAGAACTGCAAAACTTTGCCCCCAATGCCAATCGGGTTAGTTTATCTCAGATCGCAGCTCGTCTGCCTGCGCTTTGCCGGATGGCTAGCCCCTTCAGCATAATTTATTTGCCGACTCTGACAGATGCGTTTGGTTTAGATCACGGTTCACCGCTGCCTTGGTTAAGGCTGTTGACAGATGCCGTTTACTCGATGCAGAGCAGTGGCATGCCGCTGGAGTTGATGGTAAATCAGCTGCCAGAACCCAATTCTGATTCAAATCGAGTGCTAAGAAAGCGTTTACAGCAGTGGATAGATCAAGGCTTACTCAAGCTCTACCAGACATCTATTGGGACTTTATCGATTTTGTGTTTAAGCACTCAGCAACACAATCGGATTGCTCTTGAGCTGCACCGGCACTCAGAGTCAGATCAGGCACTGGAATGGTTTCAAACTCGAAGTCAAGAAGGGGTTGAGAGGGTTTATAATCGGCTGCAAAACGTGCGATCGCAAGCTAGACTCGTCCCAACTGCTGAACTGGAAGACCCAGATACCTTCGTGATTTACCCAGAACCCAGCTGGGGCAACAATAGCCTGGTAGAACTGCGACACAGACTAGGATTAGACCGGATTTTGATCGGTAGCAAAGCTTTGAGAGTTTTCTATCGTGATCGCTACCTGGATGGCAAAGGCGCAAAAATTCTCGCTGACCTCTTGCACGACGGCCTAGATTCAGAATCTGAGCTGACAATTTTCGTTCTTCAGAATTCAAAATTCCAGTCTGCTTCTGAACTAAAAGCTGAGTTGGAAAGGGCACTGGTTAAACTCACAAACATGGGGGTTGCGACTCAAGTTAATGTTCAACCCTGGCATCAACGGATTCACTTTCCTCATGCGCGAAAGCTAGAAATCCAGCGGCAAGATGGTCAGAACTTAATGGTCATTTTTGATCAAGGGATGGACTTTTTAGAGGTCAATCCAGACGGAAAATACCGCATAACAGAGCCAACCTATGTAATAATGCAAAGCGGGATTTGACTGACATCAAGGTGGCCAGACGCATTAATTGCGGATAGCCTGCACGAATTCGTTCACAGCATCGCATTGGTCAGGATGTTTCAGGTAGCGCAGTAATAAAGCGAAATCTAAGTCTGGGAAAAATGTACTCCGTGAGACTTCTCGGTACTCGTCCGCTTCTAAGTGAAAGACTAGAAGTTGGTCAGCTTTCCAGAACCAAACTTCAGAAACTTTTTTGGGCTTATAAAGCTCTCGCCTGTTGATGGTTCCACTGGTGACAATGACCTCGATAACGATGTCTGGAACCGCCTTATTTGTGGCAATGCAGTAAGACTCGTCCGGTGTGCCAGAAGCGTAGCCTGGGGCTTCAAGAGTGAACCCGCCACGTCGATAAGCTCTAATGCCTTTAACTCTTGCATAGGCTTCTATCAGCAACCCCAAGGTACTCTTAATGTATTCATGTTCGTCTCCGATGGGAGACATAATTTCCATTATCCCTGCTAAATAGATCAGCTTGACTTCCGGGTTATTCGTAAGCTGTGCTTCTATAGTTTTGAACTGCACCCAATTGATGCTATGCAGAGTTAGCAGTTTCTCTGGTGTAGGTTGGTTAGCTTGTTTGTCTAAGAGTGGGATACTCATGGGCACTCGCTCTCTTTTACTGGTAAAAGTCGTGCTAAACTGCTTGCCCTTGGTGTAGACTAGATAATTGCTCCGCACGTCTTGATATCAGCGTTTTCTGATCGTGAAGTGGTGAGTTCGCGCTGCGGGTCACGCTCAGGAAGCTGTTTCTCATCCAGGCTCTGAGCAGGAAAATGTTTGTCGATCAGTTCAGGGATTTGGGCTGCTTGAATCCTGCTGTAGCGGCTTTTGTCTGGCATAACGACAACGTTAGGGCCCGATGAGCACTCTTTCAAGCACCCAGTACCTTTGATAGCAACCTGGTCTTCCAAGCCGCGATCGCACAAAGCCGCCTCCAAAGCCTGACAAACTGCTTTGCCACCCCGCTTCATGCAACTAGACTTTTGACACACCAAAATACTCGCCTTGGTTTTAGCCGCTTTTGCTTTAGCTGAAACACTAGTTTCCTGGTGATTAGGATTCTCGGGTATCACTCGCTCGGCTTTGAGTTTGAGCAAGCCATTTTTCAGGTTGAGCTTTTTTTCCCCCACAACCTCAACCCAATCGCCAGGTGTCAAGCGCAACTCAAAGGAAGTCCGTAACTGTTTGCAGAGTTTGATGCAACATTCGCCCTCTGGGGTTGCCAATAGCAAATATTTAAGTTTGTAGCCATCTTCAAACTCAAAACCGAGGAACCGTCCCTCCATGCTGAATTCTGATATCTTTTCGCTTTTGCATTTACTCATGTCTGTTTACTCGTCTTTGATTACAATCAGTGATTAAGCTCGTTTCTGCCAGCAACGCTCAAGAGCGTCCACTAAGTCTTGGCGAGACGCTGTTAAGTGCCTTGTAACACTCCAGAGTTGAACTGCTGCCGCGACATCGGCGATGTACACCCTCAATGGCTGACCAGTGGCACACCAACAAGGAATCCCTAGCTCCTGCAAGCGTTGATATACTTGCCACCGGTCTGCTCTGTTTACCTCGACCATCCGGCTTTCTTCTGGTTGACGACTCAACGGTTTCAAGACAATACCCCTCTCCAAGATGCAATAAACTTGCAGTAGTTGTCGCGGCGGTACTCCCATGGCTTGAAGTTATTGGGAGTTTACCCTCTACACATAGAGTACACTAACTGCGAATTATTCTCATATACTTCTGGCAAAAAAATAAACCACCAGCCGGGCTGGGGCGACCAAAGATTTTGCGATCAAACCTGAGAAAAGTTGCAAATGAACCGCATTAGTCGCGGGTAAAGACTAAAATGGTCAGGATTTGTATACTCGTACTCCCAACTAACGACTATGCCCCGCCGCGAAGACCTCCACAAGATTCTGCTGCTTGGCTCTGGCCCGATCGTGATTGGACAAGCTGCCGAGTTTGACTATTCCGGCACCCAAGCCTGTAAAGCGCTCCGAGAGGAAGGCTATGAGGTGGTGCTGGTCAACTCTAACCCCGCGACAATCATGACCGACCCGGAAACGGCTGATCGTACCTACATTGAGCCGTTGACACCGGAATTTGTCGAAAAGGTGATCGCCAAGGAACTACCAGATGCCCTGCTGCCAACGATGGGAGGGCAAACCGCTCTCAATATTGCAGTTGCCCTAGCGAAAAATGGAGCCCTGGAGAAGTACGGTGTAGAGTTAATTGGCGCTAAGCTGCCAGCTATAGAAAAAGCCGAAGACCGGCAACTGTTTAAAGAGGCGATGGATCGGATTGGGGTGGATATGTGTCCCTCCGGCACCGCCTCTACCGTGGATGAAGCCAAGGCGATCGCCCAACAAATTGGCTCGTATCCCCTAATTATTCGCCCAGCATTCACCATGGGTGGCAGCGGCGGCGGCATTGCCTACAACCAGGAAGAATTTGAAGCAATGGCCCAAACGGGTATCGATGCCAGCCCCATGTCCCAAATCCTGATTGATCAGTCCCTGCTCGGCTGGAAAGAGTATGAGCTGGAAGTGATGCGAGACTTGGCAGATAACGTCGTGATTATCTGCTCGATTGAGAACCTTGACCCAATGGGCATCCACACCGGCGACTCGATTACCGTGGCTCCGGCACAAACCCTGACGGATAAAGAATACCAGCGGTTACGAGATGCGGCAATTAAAATTATCCGCGAAATTGGGGTAGAAACTGGTGGTTCCAATATTCAGTTTGCCGTCAATCCTGTGAATGGGGATGTGATTGTGATTGAAATGAACCCCCGCGTCTCCCGCTCCTCGGCTCTGGCTTCCAAGGCTACTGGCTTCCCGATCGCCAAGTTTGCAGCCAAACTAGCTGTAGGCTACACCCTGGATGAAATTAAAAATGACATTACCAAGAAAACACCGGCGTCGTTTGAGCCTACCATCGACTATGTGGTGACAAAAATTCCCCGGTTTGCGTTTGAGAAATTCCCCGGCTCTGAGCCCGTGCTGACGACACAAATGAAGTCAGTAGGGGAAGCGATGGCGATTGGGCGGACGTTCCAAGAGTCGTTCCAGAAAGCCTTAAGGAGCTTGGAGACTGGTCGCGCTGGTTGGGGTTGTGATCAAGCCGAAAAATTACCCAGTGGGGAGCAAATTCGCCCCCAGCTGCGGACGCCTAATCCAGAGCGGATTTTCGCAGTCCGTCATGCCCTGTTATTGGGAATGAGTATAGAGGAAGTCTACGAGCTGACCGGCATTGACCCGTGGTTCCTAGACAAGATGCAGCAGTTGCTGGAAACTGAGAAATTCCTCAAGCGGACGGCGTTGAAAAAGTTGACAAAAGAACAACTTTATGAGATAAAACGTCAGGGATATAGCGATCGCCAGATTGCTTTTGCCACTAAGACCACTGAAGATGAAGTCCGGGCGTACCGCCTAGAGCTGGGTGTTAAACCTGTATATAAAACAGTGGACACCTGCGCAGCAGAGTTTGAGGCGTATACTCCCTACCACTACTCCACCTATGAAGAAGAATCGGAGGTCAGGCCCTCAGACAAACAGAAGGTGATGATTCTGGGCGGTGGCCCTAACCGGATTGGGCAGGGGATTGAGTTTGACTATTGTTGTTGTCATGCAAGTTATGCCCTGAGAGAGAGGGGTTTTGAGACGATTATGGTCAATTCGAACCCGGAAACGGTTTCGACAGACTACAACACAAGCGATCGCCTCTACTTTGAGCCGCTGACAAAGGAAGATGTGCTCAACATCATCGAAGCGGAAAACCCAGTTGGGGTGATCGTCCAGTTTGGTGGTCAGACACCGCTGAAATTGTCGGTGCCGCTGCAACAATATCTGAACCGCAAAGGCGCAGAGAATTCGGAAATCATCACCAAAATCTGGGGAACGTCGCCGGATTCAATTGATATTGCGGAAGACCGGGAGCGGTTTGAGAAGATATTACATACTCTGGATATTGCCCAGCCACTGAATGGCCTTGCCCGGAGCTATGAGGACGCTCTGGCTGTGGCACGTCGCATTGGCTATCCGGTGGTGGTGCGCCCTAGCTATGTGTTGGGAGGACGGGCAATGGAGATTGTATACTCTGATGCAGATTTGCAGCGCTACATGACTTATGCGGTGCAGGTAGAGCCGGAACATCCGATTTTGATTGATAAGTTTTTGGAAAATGCGATTGAGGTGGATGTGGATGCGATCGCTGATCACACCGAGCAGGTGGTGATAGGCGGAATTATGGAACACATCGAACAAGCGGGGATTCACTCTGGCGACTCCGCTTGCTCCTTACCCTCCATCTCGTTGCCACCGGCAGTTCTGGATAAGATTCGGACTTGGACGGTGCAGTTGGCGAAGGCGCTGAAGGTAATAGGGCTGATGAATATTCAGTTTGCGGTTGTAGGTGCCCAGGGCTATGAACCGCAGGTTTACATTCTGGAAGCAAACCCCCGTGCCTCTCGCACTGTGCCTTTCGTTTCTAAGGCAATCGGTGTGCCACTGGCGAAACTGGCGTCTGTGATTATGGCGGGTGAAACTCTGGAGTCGCTCGGGTTCACCCAGGAACCTATTACTGCCCATATCGCTGTCAAGGAAGCAGTGCTGCCGTTTAATAAATTTCCCGGTACGGACACGATATTGGGACCAGAGATGCGCTCTACTGGTGAAGTGATGGGTATTGACAGCGACTTTGGACGCGCGTTTGCTAAGGCAGAATTGGGGGCGGGTGAGCGCTTACCCCTGAGCGGGACGGTGTTTGTGTCGATGAGCGATCGCGACAAAGTAGCGATCGTCCCTGTGGTAAAAGACTTGATCGATTTGGGCTTCTCTGTCGTGGCGACGGAGGGTACTCGACGTGTCCTCCGGGAGAATGGACTCAATGTCGATTTAGTACTGAAACTCCATGAAGGTCGACCCCACGTTCTAGATACGATTAAAAACCAGAAGATTCAACTTATCATTACTACTCCCTCGGCTGAAGAGTCCAAGGCGGATGGTCGTCTAATCCGCCGCTCAGCCCTGGCTCACAAAATCCCAATCATTACCACGATTGCCGGTGCCAAAGCTACCGCCGCTGCCATCCGCTCTCTGCAATCCCAGCCTCTGGATGTGAAAGCCCTCCAAGATTACAGCTTCCCAGCCCAGGAAGCCTTAAGGCTTTAACCAAGAGAGCTGCGGGAGAGCGCGGGTGTAGGGTGTGGAAGAAAGGGGTTCTTCCACACCCCACCTCAGGAAATTGGGGAAATCGATGGAAAATCAATAACTATTTCAGTGTTGGCGACAAAAAATTAAAAAATTAAAAAATTTTCCGCTTTTTGTCTTCCAGGATGCATCTGTAAAACCAATTAATCGATACCGTAAAGTAAAAACTCACGCTCGTAATAACTGGAACAACCTTGGAATTAAAGTGCAGGGGGTAGCAACAGCAACGGGGAAAATGTTACAATTGTTAAAATATAGTGACATTTAGATTCAGGAATAGATGACAACACCAAAAATCTGACTGGCTGGAACGTATGTAGTTATTGCTACTCGCACTTAAGGTTATTAGCCCAGTAAATACCCGTTATCACCCAGATTTGATTAACGATTTCATCCTGGTGACTCTCGGTATAACTTACTCAAATAGAATAGGTTTCCGGTATAAATGGGTAGCACCCAGGAAGAAATCTGTTGATCGCAGCATCCCGCCAACCCCATTATTATCAAACTAAAACGTAGCGCCATGAAGACAGCTCAGACCGCCACTGACCTTGTGCGCACTTACTTGCGTGAGATTGGCCGTGTACCACTGTTAACCCATGAGCAGGAGATTTTGTATGGCAAACAGGTGCAGCGCTCAACTGCCTTGCAAGGGGTGAGAGAGGCTCTTGCCGAGGAGTTAGGTCGTGAACCGACGCTGGAGGAGTGGACCCTCGCGACAGGGCTATCGGACAGCGCTGAGTTAAGTAAAGCGCTCGCTGCTGGTGAAACCGCCAAGCGCAAGATGGTAGAGGCAAATTTGCGACTGGTGGTCTCCGTTGCCAAAAAGTACATCAAACGGAATGTAGACCTGCTGGACTTGATTCAGGAAGGCACAATCGGCATGCAGCGGGGGGTGGAAAAGTTTGACCCCACGAAGGGCTATAGGTTTTCGACCTACGCTTACTGGTGGATTCGTCAAGCCATAACCCGTGCGATCGCCGAGAAAGGTCGCACAATTCGGCTACCTATCCACATTACCGAGAAGCTGAACAAAATTAAAAAGGCACAGCGGCAGTTGTCCCAACAGCTGGGACGCGCCCCCACAGCTTCTGAGCTAGCGACGGAACTGGAATTGACCCCCAAGCAGGTGCGAGAGTACCTAGAGCGGGCACGCCTGCCGCTGTCGTTAGATTTGCGCGTGGGAGATAACCAGGATACCGAGCTAGGAGAGCTGTTGGAGGACACAGGTGCTTCCCCGGAAGAGTTTGTCATGCAGTCCTCTCTGTCTAGCGACTTAGAGCGCCTGATGGCAGACCTAACGCCACAGCAACGGGAGGTGTTGGCGCTACGCTTCGGTCTGCTGGATGGGCAAGCACTTACTCTGGCAAAAATAGGCGATCGCCTCAACATTAGCCGCGAGCGGGTGCGGCAGATCGAGCGTGAAGCTTTAACCAAACTCCGCAAGCGCAAAGCTGACATGGATGAATACTTAGCTAGCTGAGGTGAGATAATCCGCTGTTTTCGGTACGGTTCCACTAACCTCAAGCCCAGATTCAGCTTGTTACATTAGTTGCTATGAAAGAGAAAACAGCCGAGCCAAATCGGAGAAATCACAGGCTGCTCCTCTGGAAGAAATCAAAAATTGGGAGCTACAGGTGAAACGGAGGTAAAAGATGAACAACGCATCCAATCAAGTATCAGAATTTTTTGAGGGTAGCGAGTCGGAAACTGGCAACTTGCTGTGGCAGTATGTCCAATCCCTAAGTCCAGATACAGTTACCCACCTATCCAAGCCCACTTCTGTGGAAGTCTTTCAGGTGATGGAGCGCAATATTGTAGGACTCTTGGGCAACCTGCCTTCAGAACACTTCAATGTTAGTATTACCACGAACCGCGAAAATCTCGGTCGGCTTCTGGCCTCTGCCATGATCAGTGGCTATTTCTTGCGTAACGCTGAACAACGAATGGGGTTTGACAAGTCATTGCAAGTAGTTGAAGTAAAGGCTCCAGAGAAGGAGTAGGCCAGCTTTTCAAAGCAAGGAGGAGCATAAATTTAGCGGGCCAATTTGACCTTCCTATGAGTGAAACTGCTTCTCCCGTACCTCATAAGTCCATTGGTGTTGCCGTCATCTGGAACGACCAAGGAGAGATTTTAATCGACCGACGTCGCCCAGAAGGGCTAATGGGGGGCTTGTGGGAATTTCCCGGTGGCAAAATCGAGCTTGGTGAAACCGTTGAAGAGTGCATCAAACGGGAAATCTTGGAAGAACTGGGAATAGTCATTGAAGTGGGTGAGCATCTAATTACGATTGACCACACCTATGCCCTCTTGCGCGTTACCTTGACTGTACACCACTGCCGCCATTTCACAGGCTACCCTAGGGCAATTGAATGCGATGAAGTGCGCTGGGTTACGTTGGAGCAACTTGACCAGTATTCCTTTCCGAAGGCTAATGAGAAAATTATCGACGCCTTGCGGCAGAATACCTAATCTGGATAAACCGGTAGAGTGAAGTGGAAACACGCACCGCCGTTAGGGGCAGAATTAACCCAAATTTCACCGTAGTGGGCCCGGACAATGCGTTGACACAGGCATAGACCAATCCCATAGCCTTCTTTTGCTTCATCACGTTGGAGCCGGAAGCGCTCTTCAAAAATGCGATCGCGGTTATCTTCAGGAATGCCAGGGCCATTGTCGCTAACACTGAGCTGAACTTTCTGGCTAGTGCGATGGAGGCCACAAACGCGAATGGTGCCACCTTCAGGGGTGTACTTGATGGCATTGTCCAAAAGGTTTATCAGCACCTGGTGTATCCGTTCTGGGTCGCCATAAACACAGGGCAAATCTTTGGGGATATCCGTTTCTAAGTGCTGCGATTTCGCCTGAAGGCGATCGCTCAGGTGATTGAGTACGTCCTGGCAGAGTTCTCCTAGCTCCAGCTTCTGAGGTTGAATGCGCAATTCGGCGCTCGTGCCGCGCGCTACCTGGAGCAGACCGGCTGTCATTTTGTCAATTGCACGAGTTTGGGTGCGGGCTTGTTTAAATAACTGCGACGTTAAGGCCGGTGTTAGACGAGAAACCCCGCCTTTGTCTGGATTGTAGTTTGACTCCAGGGTTTCTATGGCAATCAAGACAGCAGTGAGGGGATTGCGCAGATCGTGCGCCAACATGGCGATGACCTGATCTTTAAACTGTAGCTGTTCAAGCAGTTTTTCTTTTTCCCCTTTAAGGCGAAAAATTTCGTCCGCTAGTCGAATCAGTTCGGCGGCATCGGCAACAGAACGGATGGGGGGTTTGGGTGTAGGAGCGTTAAGATCCTTGTCCATACTCTCTGGTAGGCCATCGTGTAATTTCGAGTGGGCTTCTAAGGCGTTTTGCCAGCGAGGCCACCAATTTTTCAATTGGGCGATCAAATTACTACCAGCAAGTGTCTGCCGAGGTTCTGGATGGATTTTGATCAAGGCAGGAGTCGCCACTAGTTTAAAGTGTTCTGCTAAATAGGGCTGTTCCCCCACATCTACGATCTGAAGCTCAAACTGGTAATCAGCCTGCAACTCTTTCAGGTAACTCCGAATTCGCTGAACCTGTTGCCGGGAGCTGGGACGCTCATCGACAAACAGCAACAGCTGAAGCGGCGATTCAGGCTGGAGGTTTTTTTTAGGAGAAACCTGCATGCAATCAAGTTTTCAGCACTGGGGACAAACACGTGACGCTTTGAGGGAAGATATATTGACTGATTGTTGCCGATTGGAGTTCCTTCTGATTAAATTTAATATCTATTTTAGATTTTAGATACTCCTAATCAAGAGAAGGGGATGCTTCTCTAAATATTTAATTGCTCAAGTCTGCGCTAGCGTAGGAATTGACCCTCCTTCTCTCGAAACCTGTGCTGCCCTATAGACGCGCTGCTGGATTGGTTAGTCTGGCTGTTTTGCTAACATCGTTGACGGCCTGTGCTAACAGTCGAGCTGGCAAAAACCTTGAGCAAACCCTACATGCAGATCCCAGGCTACCAGGTAACTCGGTTACGGTTGGCCCTTCTAATGACAGCACCCAGCCAAACAAGGCGACAGCTCAGTTGCCAGTTGATTTCCCAGCTGAAATCCCCCTCTATCCGAACGCCCAACTGAAGGAAGTTACACAACCAACCACTCAAGCCAGCGGTAAATCTGCCAATCAATCTACAGCGGGCGACGGTAAGCTGACTCGTTGGGTCAGTTCTGACCCCAGCAATTTAATTGAGAGCTTTTACCAAAAGCAGCTTCAGGCCAACAACTGGAAGATTTTGAGCCAGCCAACTGATACACAAGGAGGCACGATTGAGGCTCGTCGGAATAATTTGGACTTAACAGTGTCGATTCAGCCTCAACCAGGCACCAGTACTCCTAGCACCACACCTTCACTTAGTCAACCCGAGAATGGGCAGAATCAAGGAGCAGTCACCGAATTCGTCATTCAATACCTCCGTAATGCCGAGGAAACACCGTCGCCTACCACTGGCACTACCGCCCCCACACCACAACCAAGCGCAACAAATTCTATTGGCCCCGTGCCACCCTCAGGTGTTACCATCCAGCCAACCCCAACGCCTGAACCCACAACAGCTCCGGCTACCACTGGGTCAGAGGTGTTCACAGACCTCAACCAAGTACCCCAAGAATTTCGTCAATACCTTGAAGATTTGGCACAATTAGGTGCCTTGCCGCTGGACCCATCTGGCTCCAAGAGCGACAAATCGGCTACTGCAACCCAGTTCGAACCCAATAAAATTATCAGCCGCCGTGAATACGCCCGTTGGCTTTTTACCGCCAACAATAAAATTCATGCCAACAGTCCAGCCCAACAAATCCACTTGGCATCTCAAACTGCTCAACCAGCTTTCCAGGATGTACCGCCAACCGTGCCGGATTTTCCGATAATTCAGGGATTAGCCGAGGCAGGTATAATTCCCAGTCCCCTCTCTGGAGATTCCACAGCAGTCTTGTTTCGTCCCGATGCGCCCCTGACGCGGGAGCAGATGATTCTGTGGAAACTGCCTCTAGATACCCATCATTCTCTGCCGAATGCTTCTGTGGATGCTGTAAAGCAAACCTGGGGCTTTCAGGATGCAGCTCGAATTGACCCCAAAGCGTTGCGGGCAGTGTTGGCAGATTTCCAGAATGGTGAGCAGTCGAATATCCGTCGGGTGTTTGGCTATACGACGCTGTTCCAGCCCCAGAAACCAGTTACTCGCGCCCAGGCAGCAGCTGTTCTGTGGTACTTTGGCACGCAGGGGGAAGGGCTATCCGCCAAAGATGCGCGGCAGTTCAACACTCAACCGAGCCAGCCATCAGCTACATCGACGCCTGCTTCATGAGCACTCGTGGCATTAGCTGCGGTAACGCCAGAAAATTTCCGATTACGCAGTTTATTATGCTGGCACTTTAATGTTAATGCTTCATAAAGGGAGCGGTAGAGCCAGAAAATCTTATATCCAGATGATGGAGCTTGAAGCCCTTGATGCCGAAAAAATGGAGCGCATCAGAGTAATAGTGCAGTTACTGACAATCATGTCGTATAAGGCAAGGATTCTCGGGCTTTCTCTAGTTGTGCATAAATCAGTTGCCCTCACCCTATGAATTAAATGAAGGCGATGATTACCACTGCTTTAACCAACTCACTTTATTTCTACTAAGGAAACAAACCATGTCAAACATCAACAGCCAAGCCCAAGACCTGTATGCAATTGTCGGAGTGGAGTCACTTGATAATCAAACCGCTGCCGCTTGTAACTGGAGTTTAGACTAAAAGCGATCAGAACAGAATGCTGGCAAAATTACGGGT
>CAXUIG010000004.1:0-56742 GCA_964250845.1 uncultured bacterium
AATTCCTTTCTACCATGTTTTTGACCCCGAGATAATATTTCGGACAAGTCTATTGTCGAAGTCAACCGCGATTTCGGACGCAGCATGAGTATTAAAACCAAATCCTTCCTGCAGCTACAAAGAACCCAGGATGAAGTCAACAGCGTTCTCCAAGAAGATATCTCTATTCAAATCCCCACGTCGCCAACACCAGCAGACGTGAAAAGTCCGAACATTCAAATCCCCACATCACCAATACCAGAAGCAGCGAGAAATCCGAAAAGGAAGTTTCTGGGAGTTGTTGGCATTGACCTTGGTAAAACCAAATGGCGTTGCACAATTGGTGAATGATTTGCCTGCCAGCGGTAACCGTGATGCTTGTCATGTAAAAGCTGAGCCGTAGCTTTCATACTGCAATTGTGCAACGCCGTAATGAAATATGCTCAGCCCATGGTGCTTACCAATAAGGAGGGATTTACTAGTACTCCATCAGTGGTGGCTTACACCCAAGGTGGTGCTTGCTTAGTCGGACAAACTGCGAAACACCAAGCTATTATGAACCCTGAGAACACCTTTGACTCGGTTATGCGCGTTATTGGCTGCAAATATGATGAGGTCACCGAAAAGGCTAAACAAGTTCCCTACAGAGTTTTACGGGACACTAAAGGCAGAGTCAAGATTGACTGTCCAGTCTTAGGTCAGCAATTCACACCAGAAGAAATCTTGGCTCAGGTTTTGCGTAAGTTGGCGGATGATGCCAGTCAGCGCCTAGATGGACAAGTTACTAAGGTTGTGATCACAGTTCCAGCTTACTTTAATGAAATTCAACGCCATGCTGTTAAGGATGCTGGTAGTATCGCTGGCTTGGAAGTATTACGGATTATCTCTAACCCTACAGCAGCTGCTCTTGCCTATGGCTTAAACAAAAAGGACAATGAAACCATTTTGGTTTTCGATCTTGGGGGTGGTCACTTCAGTGTTTCAATTTTGAAAATCGGGGATGGTGTATTTGAAGTGTTAGTCTATTCTGGAGATACCCAATTGGGGGGAAACGACTTTGACCAGAAAATTATGGACTGGCTTGGTCAAGAATTCACACAGCTTGAAAGCATAGGTTTGCATCATAACAGCCAAGCGTTGCAGCGCTTAAGAGAAGCGGCATAAAAAGCAAAAATTGAAATCTCCAGTGCCACTCAAACGGAAATTGATTTGCCCTGGTTAACAACTTCAGCATTCGGCCCTAAGCACCTAAAGATGACCCTAACCCGATACAAGTTTGGGCAACTTTGCGCTGACTTAGTCAACCGCTGCCATTCAAGCTTGGACAATGCTCTCCGGGAGGCAAAGCTAGACAAAAGTGCGATTGATGAAGTGATTTTAGTAGGGGGGTCTACTCGCATACCCGCTGTCCAGGAATTCTTGCGGCAGTTTTTTGGTAAAGAACCCAAGCACGCCTTCAGTTCAAATGAATCGGTAGCTCTAGGAGCAGCCGTGCAAGCTGCGGTTTTATCTGGAAAGTTCACAGGCATTCTTTAGATATGACCCCACTATCTCTGAGATTCGAAAGCCTCGGTGGGGTGATGAGAAAAATTATTCCCCGCCAAACTACTTGTTTAATCTTTTCTGATAATGTGCTGATGTCTTAATTCCAATTGCTAAAAGCGCAAGATATAGCTGACACAAAGTGTAACTAATAAGGAGAGCCAGTATGACCGAGGAGAGACAAAATAGCCAAGATTTCAAGGCCGCCGCTATCGGTGCTAAGTTTGAAGATGACCTGGCAAAATTCGACAACTTGCTGGCTCATGGGAGCATAGCGGAACTGGCAGCTATCCGCGAGAAACTGCACAAGGAACTAGACGAGCATCGTCAGCGTGGCTTCCTCACAGTCGCCTTTGTAGGTCAATATAATGCGGGTAAATCCACCACGATATCTGCTCTCACTGGGCGGCGTGATATCCGCATTGACTCTGATATTGCTACAGATAAAACTGCCAGTTATGACTGGAATGGCATCAATCTGATTGATACCCCTGGGCTTTTCACTGACCGCGAGGATCACGATGAAATTACCTATGAGGCTATTCGCCAAGCAGACTTGCTGGTTTTTTGTCTCACCTATATGCTCTTTGATTCAGTGACAGCGGAGAACTTCAAGAAGTTAGCCTATGAACTGAGTTATCGCTGGAAGATGATGCTTGTTGTTAACAAAATGTCCGATGAGGCAGGAGAAGACGAGCAAAAGATTGCCAACTATCGTAAGAGTCTTGCCTCAGCTATTGAACCTTACAGTCTTGATGAATTTCCCGTCTGCTTCCTCGATGCCAAGGATTATTGTGAGGGTATTGATCAGAATGACGACTTTTTGCTCGACATCAGCCGTTTCCAAACCTTCATCGACGCACTCAACGCCTTCGTGGATCGCCGCGCCTCGCTTGCCCGCTTTGACACGCCAATCCGAATTGCGCTGAGCTATGTTGATCAGGCTGCGTTGAGCTTTATCCGCAACTCTAATGAAGACTCGGCTTTCTTTGAATTACTTAACCGTCTTTCGCGCACAGTGTGCCAAGAGCGCGATCGCTTGCGAACCAAGGTGCGGAGTATTGCGCTACGCCTATCAGCGGCAGTAGCAAATGAAGGCACGTTTCTCGTTGCCGCAGTGGGGGGCAACGAGGACATCGAGGCTCTAGCTAAGCAGGCAGAAAGTAATGTGCAGAAATACTATGAGTTGGCGGGAGCTGAAATGGAAGAGGCTGTTAAGGTAGCCTTCGAGTCGCTTCAAAAGGAGATTAAAGAGGTACTCCAAAGCGATTTAGTCCAAGCCTTTGTAGCACGTTTGGAGGTAAACCAAGAAGTATCTGCCCGAACGGTAGAGTCTGGTGTGGATGAAGTATCTGCCCGAACGGTAGAGTCTGGTGTGGATGTGGAGCGACTGTGGGGTCAAGTTGAGCTGCTCGAACACATCGGTGAGATAGCAGGGGATGAGTTGACCAATTTGGCGACAAGGAAGGGAGCAAACACATCTGGGCAAACATTTCTACGCGCCTCTAATGTAGCAGGGAGCGGTCTACATCAAGGTGTTTATACTGTTGGGAAGTTTATAGGCTTCAACTTCAAACCTTGGCAGGCGGTCAATATTGCTAAAGGCATAGGCAACTTAGCTAAGGTCTTCGGTCCCATTCTAGGGGTAGTTTCATTAGCAATGGATGTTTGCGCAATGACAGAGGAAGAAGAACAAGACAAGAAAATGGCTGATGCCCGCCGCGAAATCACTAGCCAATTTGTCGCCCTGGCTAAAGACCTCGAAAGTCAAGTTGAAGGTCAGTTGCGGAAAGTCGAAGCACAGGTTTATGGGGAGATTGAGCAGCAAATTGCCGCAGCTCGCCAGAAGGAGGAAGACGCGATCGCCACGTCAAACAAATGGGTGGCACAACTTGCCAAAATCAGGAAGGATTTTGAGGGCATTCTCTGCGACATAACGCAGATGACGCTTAAGCCTGCTGCTTCTTAAACACCATCAGATGCTGCTGAGGCAAAAAGTTCTTGGTTTCCAGCCATTGTAGACCCACTGCCTGCATTTCCTTACGCACTTGCTTCTGGGTCATCTTGTGGAGAGCTTTGATAAAGACAAAGGGATCTTCACCCCGGTACTCAAGGAGAACCACTCTTCCACCTGGTTTGAGTGCCCGAACAATCGCTTCCATCATCTCTCTAGGATAAGAAAACTCGTGGTAAGCATCCACCATTAGCGCTAAGTCAACACTCGATGTCGGGAGATTGGGGTTGGTAACGCTACCTCTGACAGGCTCAACGTTAGTAATATTTTTCTCCTTTTTGATTAAGTTAATAATGTCGAGCATCTCCGGCTGAATATCCACAGCCAGCACTTTTCCCTCTGGTACCAGTGGAGCGAGACGAAAGCTGAAGTAGCCTGTACCCGCTCCAATATCCGCCACAACATCGGTTGGCTTCAGAGCCAGGGGATTCACCACCCGATTCGACTTTTCCTCAGACTCTCGGCTCGGTCGCTCCAGCCAACCGGCTGCCGTGTGTCCCATCACCTGAGCTATCTCTCTACCCATATAAAACTTCCCGATGCCGTCAGGGCTGTGGACAACCCGCTGCTGATAAACAGCGTCAGAGAAGGCGACAGTACTTGCTGGTCGCGTTCTAGCAAGGTTCAGTACCAGTCCGCAGACGGTAACAAAAATAATGACTGTTATACTTAACTTCTTGTATGTCACATTTTTTACCTTATTTCACCGTGTTTTCTAGCACTTCTTAATACTCCAGGGATACTCAAAACCTTGCAGGGGATGGGTTTATCCTCGTTCATCTGCCCCTTGAGAAAAATTACTTTACATTACATACGGAATAAAGTAGGTCAATTATAGCTTGGTTTTAAGGGGTGTTTGATGAATACACCTTAACGCCGTCCTTGTCTGTGAGGAAGATTGGAAGGCTATTCAAGAGACACAAAGCTACTATCTTGGATCTGGAATATCCAGAGCGGTGAAACCATGACATCAACAAAACAGAGGCTATGGACGGTGGACGAGTACCACCAGATGGTGCAATCAGGAATCCTTAGTCCAGATGAGCGAGTCGAATTAATCGAGGGGCAGGTAATTGAAATGAGTCCACAACTACCGCCCCATGCTACATCTGTTAGTTGTGCAGCTGAATATCTCAGAGAATTGCTTGCAGGCAGAGCCGCGATCCGCGCCCAGTTGCCTGTAACGTTGAAACCATCTTCAGAACCAGAATCAGAGCCGGAGCCTGATATTGCATTAGTTCAGCCACCACTTCGGAGATATCGAGATCACCACCCTGACAAGAGTGAAATCTTTCTGGTCATTGAAATTGCGGATACGACGCTCAAAGGCGATCGCAATATCAAAGCGAAGATGTACGCACGGGCATATATTGCCGACTACTGGATTGTGGATATTAAAGAGCGCCGTCTGTTTGTCTTACGAAACCCTGGACAGGGGATTTACCAGCAAGAAATAACTTTACATGATCAGGAGACTATCTCGCCTCTTGCCTTTCCCGATGCGAGCGTTTCTGTTGTGGAGTTGTTGCCATGAGTAGTTGTTGTGCCGATTTGATGCTTTCTTGGACGGTACATCCCTTGAGTGCATTACCACAAAATTCTACCTTATAGCATGAAATAGCCCTGGGAAAAACATTTGGTGAGGTTGAATATTTATTCGGTTTGGCTCGATGACTGTCGTAAGCGTTGTGTGTTTCTCCACACTTTTGGAGGCATGTTGTAGAGATGGCGAAATTGGCGGATGAAATGACCTGGATCCGGATATCCCACACTAGCAGCAATCTGATTCACGGGCTCGTCAGTCTTTAGAAGCAAGGAGCGCGCTGCTACCATCCGGCGCTCGACAATCCAGCAGTGTATAGTCCGTTCAGTCTGGCGTTTCACCAGGTTGGTTAAGTAAGCAGGAGAGTAACCAACTGCCAGGGCTACATCACGGACGTTTATTGGTTGGTGATAATTGGACTCGATAAATTGGAAGACTTTATTCAGTTGGGAGCAGGCAGGAAAAATTGACTCAGAGTCTGGCAGGATTGCAGTGTCAGTGGGTTCGTACCGTGGGACTGGTTGAGACTCAGTAGCGCACCACTGCCTGAGGACTTTGTGTTTTTCCAGTCGGGCGGAGATCGCTCCCAGTATCTCCTCTACCTTACAGGGCTTAGTGAGATAGTCATCCGCTCCCAGCTCCATGCCTTGGCGAAGTTCAGCCTTGTTACTCTTGGCAGTGAGAAAAATGAAGGGAATAATCGCTGTGGCAGGGTTTTGGCGTAGCGTAGTTAGAACGCCGTAACCATCAAGTTCCGGCATCGTAACGTCGCAAAGCACCAAATCTGGTAACTCATCAATAGCCCGCTGGACGCCGATAAGCCCGTTTTCAGCACCAATGGTGTAGAAACCTTCAGTCTTGAGGCAATTTAGAAAGATGTTTCGGGTTCGTACCTCATCTTCAATCACTAGAATCTGTTTCATTGTGTCTCCTGTTATCCAATTGCTGGTTTACTGAGATTAGAAGGGGTTACTTCCCTCTTCACTAGCTAGTCGAGTGGCAACGTGACAGTAAAAGTGGTGCCCACCCCAACAACACTAGCCACACTAATTTGCCCGCCGTGTAAATCTACAAACCTTTTGACAACTGCTAGCCCCAGTCCTGTACCCGGTACATCGCCGATATTCTTTCCCCGATGAAATGGCTCAAACAGTTGTTGTTGATCCGCTGCTGAAATACCAATTCCCTGATCTTTAACTTGGAAAATCACATACCCATCCCGACAAGAGAGTTCCAACTCTACTTTGCTGTTTGTCGGGGAATACTTAATTGCGTTCGAGAGCAAATTAGTGAGAATGGGCTGCAGCAGGTTTTTATCCACGCACGCTGTTGAGCAATCACCTTGACTAACAAAGGAGAAGGCGTGCTGGTCATTGTCGTGAAGTTGCATTTCTGCTACTATGTCGCGGCAGAATTGTCGCACATCAAGTGGTCTTGGCTTGAACTTTTGTTTTCCTGCTTCTGCCCCACCGATAATCAGAACCTCATCTAGCAAATGGCTGAGCTGTTCAATGTCTGTTTCGATGCCATGGAGATACTCGAGTTTTTCCGACTCAGTCCATTGGTGGCTATAGCGTCTTAGTAAGCTGGTAGACAAGGAGATGTTGTTCAGTGGTGTGCGGAATTCATGAGAGACTATAGAGATAAAGCGCGCTCGAAGTTCGCTGACTTCTTTTTCTTGTTCTAGAGCCTGCCTAATTTCTACTTCCGCAAGTTTTCGCTCAGTAATGTCGATGGCTGTTCCCAGTACAGCTAGCTCTCCTTCTAACTCAATCAAAACCACACAGCAATCTAGCCAACGCGATTCACCGTTTTTGGTCAGAATCTTGATTTCCTGACACTGCTTGATTTCCTCATCTTGGGGGAAGACCGATTTACCCTGTTGGCGTGACTGCCCACGCTCTTGAATCAGTTCATGAATATCGGGGTAGGCTAGTAGCTCTTCTCTTTTGTAGCCAGTAATAGCTTCCGCTGCCGGATTAACATAGCAAAACTGTGTGCCTTGTTTGATAAATATGATTGCGTCAGTCGTTTCTGCGAAAGCGCGAAATCTAGCTTCGCTCATTAGCAGCGCTTCATTAGCCCTCGGTGCTCGAATCAGCTTCGCCGTCTCAAATCCATCCATCCCTAGCATCTGAAGGTCGAGCCGAATCACTGCAACATCCTGGTTGAGCAGAGATCTCAAGGCTTCCTTACCAGAATTTGCCTTTACCAGATTCTGACCAAGTCTGCCATCCAGTATAGCCTCTAGGGCCAGCAGATTTTCCTGCTGCTCATCAACCAGGAGGATGTTAACTTTCTGTTCAGGCGGCAGTATGAACCCGAGGTTGCGTTGCTCTAGAACACCATTATCACAAGCCATAGTCCAAATTCCTGTAATTACTAGGGTCTGAAGACTCTCAAGAAAGTCTTTAGAATGAAATCATTCGCCAACTTATTCAATAGTTTCAATTACTGCTAAACAAACTTTAGAAGCTAGCAGTACGAGCACCACTGAGGCCAGATAGGCCATTCCCAGGAGCTGAAGTGCTGTTTCAAAGGGGATGTTGGGTTTCATTGGTTGGCCTCCATCAGCTAAGGGGGTTGATAGTATTACTTCAGGTAATATCGAGGAGTATCTGCTGATTATAAGGTGCGTTTAAACCAATCGCTCCTCTAATGAATTCAAAAAAATACAAATTTTTTCGAACAAAGAAAGTTTCTCAAATCCTAATAAAAAACTTACATTTTTTTGCATTAATTAGATATAAACTAATACAAAACTAAGATGAACGTCATATGCACATCATAGAAGCTCAGAGCAATATGAGAAATAATGTATCTGCTACATAGGCTCATGCTCTGTACCATGCCAAGCTGCACTGAGCAGTTCTTCGGACAATTGTTGAGAGCAAGTAATTTCTTTTGACATAATGTCTCCTGAGTTGGTGAGTGATAAAGTTGGGTTAGGGTTGGTTGTCAACCGCTGCATTTATTCCATACGTTGAGCGCAGCTTTTTTATGCACTCGACTTGCGCTAATACGGTTCACTGCGATACCTCCCGATGCGATTCCACAGGCGGTGGGCATTGCGGCCCGCACAGTCGCCTGGAACAGCCGCTAAGCGCTTAGCTCCTTGACTTCGCAACCCTGGACTGCCCGGTGTGCCGATATTGCCTCAACAGGTTGGGCACAAAGCTCAAGCTCACCCAAAAACCGTTGGAAGCAAAACCTAATGGATATCCTATCTTACAGAAAGATTTTCCATTTAACCTGCGTAAAGCTGCCCTTAAAATTAATGGTGTAGTTGATAACTCCAGTCGAAGTCACCAAAAATGAAAAACCTAATGGATATCCTATTTGATCGAAAGATTTTCCATTGAAACTGCGTTTCGGATTCCTTAAGTTGTCTCGCTATCTCCAGGTGAACCAGCTCGGATCTACGACATCAAAGGCTATCACTCCACCGTAACCCGCTGGTCCCTCCAGGAGTTGACACCTGCTCCCAGCTACGTAGCGGCTCTGGCTGTAGAAGGACACGGCCAGCGTTTTAAATACTGGCAATGGCAAGACTAAAAACCGCTGTAAGCAAAACATGATGAATATCCTATCTCCCCGAAAGATTTTCCATTGAAACTGCTTTTCGCAGGCATTAACTTTAATAGTGTAGTTGATGACTTGAATGGCTAAGGTCGTGTGGCGCTTGTTCCATACGCAAGGGATGGCCTCCCTGGCAGCAGATCCCATCTGGGTGCAGGATTTGTAGCAAGGTTAACTCAGGACAGACAGAAGATACTGTATTTTCCTTGCACCTGGAAACCTATCATGTAGGTTTTTCTTTTCTCAAAGTTACAAAAGAGGGACTAATTCCTGGAATGGAGAGTCCACCCTAACCCTGTATTCACTCTCTGGAGAAATCTAAATGGTCTTGTCTGACAGTTTGAACTCACAATTTTCCCAATACACCACTACTTTAGTAGACCTGCTGCGCTACAGAGCTGTTCAGCAGCCGAGCAAACTAGCTTTTAAATTTCTAGAAAATGGAGAAATAGAAGGCTCAAGCCTGACTTATCAAGAATTGGATCGGCAGGCTCGGGCGATCGCAGTCCAGTTAAAGTCCCTTGGAGCCACAGGCTCTCGTGCCTTGTTGCTCTACCCACCGGGTTTGGAATTCATTGTCGCCTTCTTCGGATGTTTGTATGCCAATACAGTGGCTGTTCCCGCTTATCCGCCACGGCGCAATCAGAATCTATCAAGGCTGCAGGCGCTCGTGTCAAATGCCCGGGCAAAGGTGGCACTTACGACTACATCAGTGTTGGCCAACCTGGAGGGTCAGTTGGCTCAGAATCCAGAATTGGCAGCGACTCAATGGTTGGCTACCGATAACATAAACAGCGACCTGGCATCAGACTGGCAGGAACCAGAAATAAGCAGTGACACCTTGGCTTTTCTCCAATATACTTCGGGTTCTACGGGTATGCCGAAGGGTGTGATGGTCAGTCATGGGAACATGCTGTACAACCAGGAAATGATCAGGAGGGGATTCCAGCATACAGAGGAAACTATATTTGTTGGTTGGTTGCCCTTATTCCATGACATGGGGTTAATTGGGAATGTGTTACAGCCCCTGTATCTGGGGATACCAAGCTTTCTCATGTCACCCGTAGATTTTCTCCAGAAACCTGTGCGCTGGCTACAAGCAATTTCCCGCTACAAAGCAACTACCAGTGGCGGACCCAATTTTGCTTATGACCTGTGTGTTCGCAAGATTACACCTGAACAGCGGGCAAGTCTAGATTTGAGCAGTTGGGAAGTGGCTTTCAATGGTGCTGAAGCCGTTCGTGCCCAAACGCTGGAGCAGTTTGCAGCCACTTTTGCATCTTGCGGTTTCCGTCGGGAGGCATTTTACCCCTGCTATGGAATGGCTGAGACAACTTTATTCGTTTCCGGGGGGTTGAAAACAGCTCTGCCTGTAGTTCACCAGGTTCATGGGGCAGCGTTATCGCAAAATCGGGTTGTAGAAACTATCAGTAAGCAGCAGGGAACCAGGAAAATTGTCGGCTGTGGTCAGGCATGGTTAGGCGAGAAAATCGTCATCGTTGACCCCGAATCTTTAACCCAGTGTCCAGCTAGTCAGGTGGGAGAGATTTGGGTGTCAGGTTCACACGTAGCTCAGGGTTATTGGAACCGACCTGAGCAGACAGAACAGACTTTCAAAGCCTTCCTGGCAGACACAGGCGTTGGTCCCTTTCTCCGCACGGGAGACCTGGGATTTTTAGAGAATGGTGAATTGTTCATTACAGGTCGGCTCAAGGATGTGGTTATTATCCGGGGTCGCAACCATTATCCCACAGATATTGAACTGACAGTGGAACAAAGCCATCCGGCACTAAAACCAGGTTCCGGTGCGGCGTTTGCGGTAGAAATAAAAGGTGAAGAGCGACTAGTCATTGTTCAGGAGGTTGAGCGTAGTTACCTGCGAAAACTGGATGTAAATGAGGTAGTTGGAGATATCCGCAGGCTAGTTTCGGAGCAGCACGAGCTACAAGTTTACGCCGTGGTGCTGCTGAAGACTGGGAGTATCCCGAAGACTTCGAGCGGTAAGATTCAGCGCCATGCAGCTCGTGCTGGTTTTATAGCAGAGAACCTAGATGTTGTTGGTTCCAGTATCCTAGACCAGACAGATGACTCAATTGAAGGCAATAACATAACTAAAGAAACATCATCGGCTGTAGACCAAACCCAACCTCAATCCTCATTGGAATTAGACCTATGTGACCAAATTGCCGAAGTTTTGAAAATAGCTCCATCTCAACTCAAACCCGAACAGCCTCTCTATACCTTGGGTCTTGATTCCCTGCAAGCAATCGAAATTAAAAACCAAATTGAAGCTAACTTCGGTCTGGTTTTACCGATAGAGGTATTCCTAGAGGACATCAGCATTACTCAGCTAGCCACCCGCATTCTATCTCGGGATATATCACCTGCCCAAAAAATCTTATCTACCTCGAAATCCGCAGTCCAAACACCGAAATCTCCTCACTCTATCAAAAACCTGCAAGTAGCAAAAAGTTCCGGTTCGCAAAATTCAGTCGTCAAACAACGTATGCAATTCAGCTTGTTTTACTTCTCAAGTGACGACGCTGAATTTGCAGACGACAAATATAGACTCTTGATTGAGGGAGCAAAGTTCGCAGACCGAAATGGTTTTGCTGCGGTCTGGACACCAGAACGTCATTTTCACGCCTTTGGCGGGCTCTACCCCAATCCCTCTGTATTAGGTGCTGCCTTGGCAATGGTGACTGAGCGGGTTCGCATCCGTGCTGGTAGTGTTGTCTTGCCACTGCAAAATCCCATTCGAGTTGCTGAGGAATGGTCTGTTGTCGATAACTTATCTCAGGGGAGGGTAGACCTTGCCTTTGCTAGAGGTTGGAACCCAAATGATTTTGTCCTTTCGCCAGAAACCTATGCCAATAGTGCCGAAATCATGTTCTCAGGCATTGAAAAAGTGCAAAAGCTCTGGCGAGGCGAATCAATTTCGTTACCTAATGGCGTTGGTAAAGAGACTGAAATTAAAATTTACCCTCTACCTAAGCAGCGCGAGTTGACAAGTTGGATTACCTGTAGTGGAAGCAAAGAAAGATTTATTGAAGCTGGAGCATCTGGTTTCAACATCTTAACAGCCCTTCTGTTCCAATCCATTGAAGAGTTGGGAGAAAAAATAGCTCTCTATCGAGAGTCACGGGCAAAACACGGTTACGATCCGCAAACAGGTCATGTCACCCTGATGCTGCATACATTTGTCGGCGAAGACATGGGGGTTGTTCGTAACACGGTTCGGGAACCGTTTATAGAATATCTCAAAACTTCTGTGAATCTATGGCGTCAGGGAGCAAAAAGTCTAGACGATTTGAACGAAAAAGAACGCTCAGACTTATTAGCTTATGCCTTTGAGCGCTACTTCCAAGCGAGTGCCTTATTTGGAACACCAGAGACCTGCTTGAAAATGGTCAATCGCCTCGAAGAGATTGGTATTGATGAAATTGCAAGTCTAATCGATTTCGGAATTGATGTCGATTCAACTCTAGCTGGTCTTTACTCTCTCAAAAATCTCAAAGAGGTTTCTAACGCAGTCGAAATCGCCAACGTGCCTGATAACAAGGATACGAGTACATCGAAAACTTTCCCTCTTTCTGGTGGTCAGCAAGCACTATGGTTTTTGCATAAACTGGCACCAAATAGTCCGGCTTACAACACTGCATTTACAACCCGCATCTGCTCTCGTTTAGACGTTGAAGCTTGGCGAAGTACTCTCCAAGAACTGGTAAATCGCCATCCAATGCTACGGACGACTTTTACAGAGCGAGGAGGTGAAGCTGTTCAAGAGATTCATCTGACTCAAAAAGTCATTTTTGAAGAAATTGATGCTAGAGATTGGACCTGGGAGAAACTGAAAGAGGAAGTCCTAGCAGCTTACAAGCGTCCCTTTGATCTTGAACGGGGTCCAATATTGCGGGCAAGCCTGTTTACTCGCTCTGATCAGGAGCACATTTTCCTGCTAGGAATACATCATATTGTCCGCGATGGATGGTCAATGTTAATCCTGCTCGATGAGCTGCGGCTGCTGTACTCGGCGAAAAAAGCGGGTACAGAAAATCCCCTGCCCCCACTGAAATACCACTACAGCGACTACGTGCAATGGCAAACAAAAATGTTGGCAGGTTCGGCTGGGGAAAATTTATGGAAATACTGGCAGCAGAAACTTTCCGGTGAGTTACCTGTCCTAGAGCTACCTACTGACCGTCCACGACCACCGATACAGACATATCGGGGAGCATCCCATGTCTTCAGGTTGACTGAAGACATGACTCAGCGGCTCAAAGGGATGGCAAAAGCAGAGAAAGTTACGCTTTTCATGATTCTCCTAGCAACCTTTCAGGGACTCCTGCACCGCTACACAGGGGCTGTAGATATTCTTGTGGGTTCTCCCTTTTCCGGTAGCCGTAAAACTCAATTTGCTCAGACGGTTGGCTACTTTGTTAACCCTGTAGTTTTAAGAGCTAATCTCTCTGATAATCCAAACTTCAACGAGTTTCTGGCTCAAGTAAAACAGACGGTGCTGGAGGCGATCGCTCATCAAGATTATCCTTTTCCACTATTGGTCGAACGCTTGCAACCACAGCGAGATCTCAGCCGCAGTCCTTTGTTTCAGGTGAGTTTTGTCTTTTCACAACAGCCAAAGCGATTTGGCAAGGTTGTAGAGTTGTTACTTCCTGAAGAAATAGAGATTGAAGCTGATTGGAGCGACTTGAAGCTGAAGCCTTTTGTTATTCCCCAGGAGGAAGGGCAGTTTGACTTAACCCTGGAAATGCTCGAGGCGAGAGAATCCCTGTTTGGTGTCTTCAAGTACAACACTGACCTGTTTGATGCTACCACCATCGAGCAGATGGCGGGGCATTTCCAGACAATGCTTGAGGAGATAGTTGATAACCCTATTCAGCGCGTTTCCCAATTGCCCCTGCTCACAAAAGCTGAGCGACACCAGTTGCTAGTTGAATGGAACGATACTCAAACAGACTATCCCCAGGATAAGTGTATCCATCAGTTGTTTGAACAGCAGGTAGAGCGCACCCCAGATGCGGTGGCTGTGGTGTTTGAATCCCAGAGCCTCACCTACCGAGAATTAAACTGCCGCGCGAATCAACTGGCACACTACCTGCGGACTCTGGGTGTGGGACCTGAGGTGCTGGTGGGCATCTGCGTGGAACGTTCGTTAGAGATGGTGGTGGGACTGTTGGGGATTCTCAAGGCGGGTGGGGCTTATGTGCCTCTCGACCCAGATTATCCTAAGGAACGTCTGAGTTTCATGTTGTCAGACGCTCAGGTGTCGGTGCTGTTGATGCAACAGCGACTAGTTGAGGGGTTACCAGAGCATGGGGCTGTTGTGGTTTGTCTGGACACCGACTGGCATAATATCGCTCAACAGATTGAGAAGAACCCTGTCAGTGGTGCCACATCTGACAACCTGGCTTATGTCATCTACACTTCTGGCTCCACAGGCAAGCCCAAGGGCGTTCAAATTTTACATCGCGCTGTGGTAAATTTCCTATCTACCATGTGCCAGCAGCCAGGAATGACGGAAAAAGATGTACTCCTTGGGGTCACAACCTTTACCTTTGACATTGCTGCCTTGGAAATTTTTCTGCCAATGACTGTGGGTGCCCGCCTGGTGATAGCAAGCGGTGAAGTGACCTCTGATGCAACACAGTTGTTAGACCTGCTGGTCAAATCTGGCGCAACAGTTATGCAAGCTACCCCAGCTACCTGGCGATTACTTCTAGAAGCTGAGTGGCAAAGTAGCAATCAATTAAAAATACTTTGCGGGGGTGAAGCTTTACCTCGGAAGCTAGCCAATCAATTGCGAGCAAGGAGTACTTCCCTGTGGAATCTTTATGGACCGACAGAGACCACCATCTGGTCAGTAATCAGTAAGGTCGAGTCCGAAGAGGGTTTGATTTCCATTGGTCGTCCCATTGCCAACACTCAAGTTTATATTCTAGACCGCCATCTCCAACCAGTCCCCATTGGCGTGCCTGGGGAACTACATATCGGCGGTGCTGGTTTAGCCCGAGGCTACCTCAACCGCCCCGAGTTGACAGAAGAAAAATTCATCCCCAATCCCTTTAGTCATCAAGAGGGGGCACGCCTGTACAAAACTGGCGACTTAGCCCGCTACTTGCCCGATGGCAGCATCGAGTACCTGGGACGCATCGATTACCTAGTAAAAATACGGGGCTTCCGCATTGAGTTGGGAGAGATAGAGGCTGTACTGAGCCAACATCCGGCTGTACTCCAGACTGTAGTGATTGCCCGCGAAGACGTTCCTGGCGATCAACGTTTAGTCGCCTATCTGGTGCCAAATCAGGAGCTAGCACCCACAATTAGTGACTTGCGTCGCTTCCTCAAACAAAAACTGCCTGATTACATGGTTCCTTCGGCTTTCGTGATCCTGAAAGCCCTGCCACTGACGCCCAACGGTAAGGTAGACCGCCGTGCCTTGCCTGCTCCACAAGGAGAGCGCCCACAGATGGAAGCCGCTTATGAAATGCCTCAGACCGATGCTGAACTACTTATTGCGGCTATTTGGCAAGAGATACTTCATGTAGAACAGGTGGGTATTCATGACAACTTCTTTGATCTAGGGGGTCATTCATTACTCATGGTTCAGATTCATGGCAAATTGCAAAATATTTTTCCTCAAGAGCTATCAATGGTTGAAATGTTTAAATACCCAACCATACACTCTTTGGCAAAACGCTTAAGCCAGAATCTCAGTAAAAAATCTAACTCTTTGCCAAGCCACGAGCAGGCTGATAACCGTAGTAGTCGCCGAGCTTCAATGAATCAACAAAGGCAATTAAGGCAAAAGAATAACTCGAAAAATCATCTGAGTGAAGGAGTGGTGAAATGAAAGCAATTGATGCATTTAATTCCAGTACCAGTAATGGTTTAGAAATAGCCATAATTGGAATGTCCTGTCGTTTTCCAGGGGCAAAAGATGTAGATTCGGCCTGGCATAATCTGCGAAATGGTGTAGAATCCGTTTCATTTTTCTCCGATGAGGAACTGCTGTCTTCAGGTATAAACCCAGCTTTGCTGAGTAAGCCTAATTACGTCAAAGCCAATGCTGTCCTGCCAGACATCGAGATGTTTGACGCTTCCTTTTTCGGCATCAGTCCTCGAGAAGCTAATATTATAGACCCGCAACACCGCCTGTTTTTAGAGTGTGCCTGGGAGTCGATGGAAAGTGCCGGTTACGACCCGGAAACTAACGAAAGTTCGATTGGTGTTTATGCTGGGGTAGGGATGAACACTTACCTCTTGAAGAACCTCTATCCCAACCTAGACACTTTAGAATTATCACTGGGCAATTTTCAACTGATGATTGCCAATGATAAGGATTTTATGCCTACGCGGGTCTCTTACAAACTGAACCTGAAGGGACCAAGTGTCAATGTTCAAACCGCCTGTTCTACTTCTCTGGTTGCCGTCCACATGGCTTGCCAGAGCTTGCTGAACGGCGAATGCGACATGGCTCTGGCAGGTGGCGTTTCAGTCCGCGTTCCCCAGAAAGCTGGCTATTTTTATCATCAGGGCATGATTCTTTCTCCTGATGGGCACTGTCGAGCCTTTGATGCCCGAGCTCAGGGAACAGTTGTCGGTAATGGTGTGGGAATTGTCGTTCTGAAGCGGCTGGCAGATGCCATAGCTGATGGAGACTGTATCCATGCGATTATCAAAGGCTCAGCCATCAATAATGACGGTTCTCAGAAAGTTGGTTATACAGCTCCCAGTGTAGATGGTCAGACGGCAGTGATTTCCGAAGCCCAAGCCATAGCCGGTATTGAAGCCGAAACGATCACTTATATAGAAGCCCACGGAACCGGAACAGCTCTAGGTGACCTGATCGAAATGGAAGCCCTAACACAAGCTTTTCGTGCCAGTACCCAAAAGAAGGGCTTCTGTGCTATCGGTTCGGTGAAAACCAATATCGGACATCTGGATGCAGCATCCGGTGTGGCTGGTCTGATCAAGACTGTCCTAGCTCTTAAACACAAGTTGCTACCACCTAGCCTGCATTTTGAACAACCCAATCCTCAGATTGATTTCGCTAACAGTCCATTCTACGTCAATACCACGCTGTCTGAATGGAAAACAGACGGTACTCCCCGCCGTGCTGGGGTCAGTTCTTTTGGTATCGGTGGCACAAATGCCCATGTCATTCTTGAGGAAGCCCCTGCGCTAGTGCCAGTAGCAGCTAAGGTTGAGCGTAGTCAGCACATATTAGCCCTGTCGGCTAAAAGTGAGAAAGCCTTGGGGGAACTGGCACAAAGCTATGCAGATTTCTTAGCGTCTCATCGGTCAGCATCGTTGGCAGATATTTGCTTTACTGCTAGTACAGGGCGATCGCATTTTGACCACCGCCTTGCCGTCGTCGCTGAATCTCATATGCAGTTGCAAGAAGCACTAAGTGCTTTTGCCACGGGCAGGGAGACAACTGGGCTAGTAAGTAGCAAGGGTTGCACCAAGAAGTACACAAAGATAGCGTTTTTATTCACGGGACAAGGCTCTGAGTATCTGGGCATGGGGCGTCAAATCTACGAAACCCAACCCACCTTCCGGCAAACCTTCGACCGTTGCAATGAAATTCTGCGTCCCTACCTAAAGGAGTCACTGCTTCAAGTCCTCTACCCAGAACCAGGAAAGACTTCGCTCTTAGACCAGACCGCTTACACCCAACCTGCCCTATTCGCCCTGGAATATGCTCTGGTGCAACTTTGGAAATCCTGGGGAGTGGAACCGACTGCCGTGATGGGTCATAGTGTGGGGGAATACGTTGCCGCTTGTGTGGCGGGAGTCTTTAGCCTGGAGGATGGACTCAAGCTGATAGCCGAACGGGCACGCCTAATGCAAAGCCTACCGCAAGAGGGAGAGATGGTGGCAGAATTCCGTCGCGTTGCTGCTACCGTCACCTATGCCGCTCCGCAAGTTGACATCATCTCCAATGTTACGGGAGAGCAACTAACGGCTGAAGCGATCAATCCTGAATACTGGTGTCGCCATTTACGCTCTTCGGTGCAATTTACTGCCAGCTTGCAGAAACTTCATACTTCTGGTTATGAGGTGTTTGTGGAGATTGGACCAAAACCAACATTGTTAGGCATGGGGCGCTACTGCCTGCCAGAGGTCGAGGGAGTTTGGCTTCCCAGCTTGTGTCAAGGGCAGGAGGATTGGCAGTTGCTCCAGAGTTTGGGGGAACTCTACGTTCGTGGGATGCCAGTAAACTGGTCTGGTTTTGACCGAGACTATGTGCGACGACGGGTTAATCTGCCGACTTATCCCTGGCAGCGCCAACGCTATTGGGTGGAAACGGCGGAAGTTAACCACCATAAAACACAATTACCATCAAGCAATGACAGTTTGATTCGTGCTCCACTCGCGCCTGATACGCTTGGCGATCGCCAACAGTTATTGCAGTCCTATCTGCTGGCAGAAGTGGCAAAATTACTGCAGATTCCTGTCGCCAAACTAGATGTGCAGCAATCTCTGAATAGCCTGGGGATGGACTCCTTAATGGGTCTTGAATTGAAGAATCGCCTTGAAGCTGATTTGGAAGTAGAAGTACCAATTGCCGACTTAATTGAGGCAGCAAGTGTTGAGTTTTTTATCACCCAGATGCTAGTTAAGATGGAATTGGCAGACTCCAATTCCACAGAAAATCCGTTGCTCATCGATAAAGTTGTATCTGACGAAATTGAGTCAGATTTACCCAGAGAATTATCGAGCAATGTTGATGAACTTTCAGATGAAGAAGTCGATTATCTACTGAAACAAGTACTAAATTAGGAGCAAAAAAATGAGCGAATTGATTTTAAGAGAGTCGATGCTGTCTCAAGAAGAAAAGCGAACGCTTTTGAAAGAACTCATCCAAAAAAGAGCGAGCCAAGTGAAGAGTTTGTCTGATGATACTGATGATATTCCCCTGGCATATTACAATTTTGCACAGTCCCCACAGTACCGCAATCTGGAACAGCTGATTGCAGGAATGCTGGATAAAGGTGCTGTTGTTGACCCTTACTTCAAAGTTCGCGAAGGGATAAACAACGATAGGAATGTGATTGGCGGTCGGGAAGTCATCAATTACTCCAGTTACAACTACGTGGGGTTATCCGGTGATCTAGATGTGTCTATTGCTGCTAAGGAAGCGATTGACCGCTATGGTACATCTGTATCAGCCAGCCGCTTGCTGTCGGGGGAAATACCACTACACCGCGAGTTAGAGAAAGAAATTTCATCTTTAGTGGGTGCAGAGGATACGATTGTTTTTACAGCAGGTCATGCCACCAATGAAAGCACAATTGGTCACCTCTTCGACAAAAATGACCTCATCCTGCATGACGCGCTAATCCACAACAGCGTCATACAAGGATGCTTGCTGTCTGGCTCTACCCACATCAACTTTCCGCACAACGACTGGCAAGCCTTAGACAAGATACTCTTTGAGCAGCGTCGTCGTTACAAACGGGTATTGATTGTGATCGAAGGCGTTTACAGTATGGATGGCGATATTCCCGACTTGCCGAAGTTTATCGAAGTTAAGAAGCGTCACAAAGCATTTTTAATGGTAGATGAAGCCCATTCACTTGGTGTTTTGGGTGAAACTGGTCGCGGTATCGGCGAGTATTATGGGATTAATACGGCTAGTGTAGACTTGTGGATGGGCACAATTAGCAAGTCATTCGCTAGCTGTGGTGGCTATATTGCGGGTTGTCGGGCTGTAGTCAGATACCTGAAATACACCGCTCCCGCTTTTGTCTATAGCGCCGGTATGTCGCCAGCAAACACAGCCGCTGCACTCGCCGCCATACGCAAGCTTAAAGCTGAACCAGAGCGAGTGAAATGTCTGCACTCGCTATCCAAGTTGTTTTTGGAATTGGCAGGCGATCGCGGACTAGACACGGGTACGAGTAAAGACTCTGCGGTGATACCAGTCATTGTCGGCAACTCCGTGCGTTGCATACAACTCTCCCAGGCGCTGTTTCAGCGTGGCATCAATGTGCTGCCAATGATTTATCCTGCCGTGGAAGACACAGCCGCTCGCCTGCGCTTTTTCATCAGTTGTAATCACACACCAGAACAAATTCATTTCACTGTTAACACTGTTGCCGAAGAGTTAGGCAAAATCTAGTTTTGCTGATTGAGGGAATGATTTAGGACGAAGTGTCAAGGCTTGGAACACCATAATCATTCCCTCATTAAGCAACGCTGCGCTGCACGATCTACCGACACCCTGTCTCCACACGGGATTGAGCTAAAGTAAGTGACATTCAGTCAAGGTGTTCCCCGTCTTGAGCCCCTGCCTTGGACTGACTGGCGTTCAGTCGCCAACATGAGCGCGTGTTCTAATATCACGCTCATAGAAGAGTGCATAAAACTTGCTTCGCCGACCTATCAAATAAATGAAGCGGTTCAAGCAAGACTTAGCGCCTTATTTTATTACCTTAAACGGTAGATGGGTGCGGCTGCAATTTGATCTAAAAGTGAAGCTCCAGGGTGTAAATTATGCAATAACAGGGAATCTATATCACTCAGTACAAATAGTGTGTTTGCATCCTATTGACATTCCAGTTTTCTCGCCAACTACTACAACCTTGCTAAAAAAGCTACATCAAATTGCGGCCACACCCATCTACCGACGTAAAATCAAGAAAATTAGGAAATGCTCAAAATTAAGGTTTTCAATTACCAAACTGGCGGGCCCCAAGAAATAGCTCTGACACCAGAAAGTAGCATTAACGGCCAGTGTACTATTGGACGAGCCTCTAGCTGCGACTTAATTCTGGTTGGCTCTCAGGTAAGTCGTGTACACGGCAAGATTATGTTTGAACAGGGACAGTATTACTTTACTGACCTCTGTAGTAAAAATGGCTCCCAAATCAACAACGAAGAGGTTGGCAAGCAGAGCTACGTCCTAAAAGAGAATGACATTATCAACATTGGGGGATTTGTCCTGCTAATCGAAGCGGTGGACGAACCTGAGTCGAGTGAAGAGACCGTATTAAGCGAGGAACGAGCTAAGGGTCGCCAGTGGACAAAGGACGACCTTACAATCCGCTGTGTCGGGGTAATCGATGAAACTGCCGACGTAAAGACATTTTGCTTCGTCGCTGACCCACCGATGCTGTTTACCTATAAGCCTGGTCAGTTTGTCACCCTGGAGTTGGAAATTAATGGAGAGCCGGTGCTAGGCTCTTACTCGATCTCCTCCACACCCTCACGACCTCACAGCCTAGAAATTACCGTCAAGCGCGCCTTGCGGCCTACTTACACCCCCAATAGCCCTTTGGCTTTGGTTTCCAACTGGTTACACGACAACATCACCGTCGGCAGTTCGGTCAAACTAGTCGAAGGTCCGATGGGGGAATTTACCTGTTTTGCCAAACCGTCGCAGAAACTGTTGATGATTTCAGCTGGCAGCGGCATCACCCCGCTCATGTCGATGACGCGGTGGCTTTATGATACATCAGCGGAGTGCGATGTTGTCTTTTTCCATAGCGCCCGTAGCCCCCGAGATATCATCTTCCGGCGGGAATTAGAGCTGATGGCGCCACGTCTGACTAATTTTCGTCTGGCAATTACCACAACCCAGTCAGAGCTTGGTGAAGCTTGGCTGGGCTTGAGCGGCAGACTGACTCAAGCCATGCTGATAGCAATTGCCCCAGACTTGTGGGAACGCACAGTATATGTCTGTGGGCCAGATAGTTTTATGCAAGCGGTTAAAGCCATCCTAGAGGGCCTCGCTTTCCCCATGCAGAAATACTACGAGGAAAGACTTGGAGCCCCGAAAAATGGGGAAACTTATGTGCCCAGGGTGCAGCGACCCGCCCACCAAACGATACCACAAGAGCAACAACCAACGGTACTCAGACCCCTCAACGAAGCGACACTAGAATTCGAGGAAAGCTTTGGAGCGGTGAAAACACTTAGCAATGGGGCAAAAAAAAAACTGCAGTAAAAGAGCTACCTATTCTCCTCCCTGAGCTGTTCCCCTCTGGAGGTCGTGATGCGCCCAAGTTGGTGTCAAATTCTGCCTTCTCTGCTGGATTAATGAGCTTGTATGTCATTGGTTTCTTGGCCGGTATCTCTATAGGGCTTTTTAATCCCTTTATCTCAACGCTCATGGCTCAACATCACGTTGATGACATCTGGATCGGAGCGAATTCCACGGAATATTTTCTTGCCATAGCCCTGGGAACACCCTTGGTGGCAAAGCTATTGGGCCGAATAGGGCTCCGTTGGACTATGATACTTGGCTTGGCACTTATGGGTTGCAGCGCCCCTCTGTTTCCCTTGACTGCACAACTGCCCTTGTGGTTTGTCATTCGCGCTGTTATGGGTATTGGTTGCAGTTTATACCTGGTCTGTGGACAGACTGCATTGAACAACTTTTGTCATGAAAGTAATCGGGGAACTGTCAATGGTTTGTATGCTCTAACCTTTAGTTTCGGATTCGGCCTCGGCCCGGTCGTTGGTTCCGCCCTCTATAACATTTCCCCAAAACTTTGTTTTTCTTTGGGTAGCCTTTTAATTCTCAGCGGCATAGTTATAGTCTGGAAATACCTGCCCAAAAGATTTGTTGTTTTTAAAACCTCACATACAGGACTTTTAAAAAAATTCAAAAAGCTTGAACTCCCTCTGTATTGCGTATTTGCCTTTGGTTTGGCTGAAGCCACTCTAGTTTCCCTGTATCCGGTATATTTGATGCGACATAACTACAGCATCAATTACATAGGTTCTGTATTTTTCTTGTTTGTATCTGGAGGTTTGCTCGCTACCGTTCCGGTCACCTATGTGGCAGACCGATTTGGCAAAGAAAAGATTATTTCAATTAGTCTTTGTATAGTGATATGTTGCCTGCTGTATCTTTCTGGTACTGATAACTCCATGGGTATCCAGATATTTACCTTCCTTACTGGAGCTAGCATGAGTCCAATTTTCCCCTTGGCAACGGCACTCATTGCAGAAAAACTTTCTAGGAATGAATTAATTTCAGGAAGTGCCTTATTAACAGCAATATATAGTTTTGGATGTACCCTCGGACCGATACTTTCCTCTGTGGCTATCAAAATTTTCGGCGAACATTACATGTTTAGCTTACTAATAGCGACATTTGCACTATTGTTGTACAGGGAAAATCCTATTTTTGCAGATATACCAATGTTGGCAAAATTTAGGGGAAGACAAAAGCATCATGCCTGAATACACAAATGTTAAATGTTAGGAGTTGATAAAGAAAGCGCCCAAAAATGTGATAATTTTTGGGCCACCTCTAAAAATATTTCTTTGATTCTCAATCATTGGTATTCACCCCACTCTACCAGGTCGGTACTTAGCCTGAAATTAAGATGCGTTCGCCGTGGCAATGTGTCTGCTTGTTACTCAAAGTAACAGAACGCGTGCAACTTTTACAAATTGAGAGCTCAGTGACACTTCCCTAATGAATATCCTGTCTTACCGAAAGATTTTCCATTGAAGCTGCGTTTTGAATCCCTTAAGTTTAATAGTGTAGTCGATAGCTCCAATTGAAGTGGTCGAAAATGACCATTACTTGGGAGCAAGGTACTTCTTAAAGTTCCATAATGCTTAACCTTTGTGGACTAGTTATGGACTACACCACTAAAAAATCATGGTTAAGCACGATATCTGCACATGTCACGGTCAAACTCTTTGGTTCCCAAAAACTATAACTTTTGCTAATGGAGTCTCATCTATTATGACATTTGTTCTTGCTCATAAACTAGGTAAACTGGCACTGCTCATGACAACAACTGTGCTCGTCAACAGCATGGTACGACCGAATGTCCAGGCTCAAGAAGTTGATCTAAATACTCTGTGCCGGGAATTTCCACTCAATTCTCGCTGTCAGGAGTATAAATCCCCCTCTCAACCACAAGGTGCTGCTGCACCTCAAGCTCCTCAAGTTATGAAACTGAGGCTTGACACCTCAGCTTCTCGAGAGTGGATTCTGATTAAGGAGAGTGGAAACACCGTGCAAATGATGCATACAACCAGCAAAATCACTGGTTTTTCACAGTTAGCTCATTTAGCTGTGGGATTTTCTCCAGTCCCTGTTCCTCTGCCTAACTTTTACGGGTGGCGCGATCATCAAACTACTCGTGTCGTCTTCGAGCCAGATAGCTGTTCAGGTAATTTAGCCCCGGCTCCAGGTCAACTGAGTGGTTCGGCTCCTGAGCAACCAAGTGCTTGGGCGACGAAGCAACTAAGTGGTTCCCCAAATTGTACGATTGCGGGCACTGATTCTGTGACCTTGCCAGCCGGAATGGACATGCGCCATGGACGTTTCACAATTGATTACAAAGAGCGCCAGCTGTTGAGGTCGATTACCTTCAGAATTCCGCCACAGAAACAGAAGCATTGAACCTCTTGGCTTAGCTGGAATGGCGCTTAATTTAGTACCATTCTCGCTCCGTTCTTGCACCATTTCAAGAGCGAGATGCTGTGCAAGCCGGACAGGTGATGCCTGTACTAGATAATTCCGTACTCAAGGCGCAACTTGATGTGAAAACCGTGCAGGAGTCTGCAGGCATTGGCAGTTTGGGGATTCTGTATGCACAAATTACTGAACTTTGCGGTTTTGATTGGCGCAAGGGTGAGGAATGGAAAGTGATGGGTTTAGCGCCTTACGGCAAAGTTGATCCCGATCTGTACACCCTTATACGCTCTTTGATTGAAGTTAAAGACTGCTGCCTCAAATTTGCCCCTCCCCATCATCTGGCTAGTGTATTCACCAGCCTCAGGCGCAGAGCCGTACCTCCCACCGCCTCCTACTGGGAGGCAGTAGACCTAGCCTGTACTTGTCAGAACTGGGCTCTCAATTTATAAGACTCCGTTGAGCCATCGCAGTCCAATTTTGAGATAACTCAGCCCTCGCTGCCAAAGCTATTTGCCCCGAAATGCTTACTAGGCATAGATTTGAGGTATGGTTGTCACCTCCTCAGGGAAAATACACCACGCCAGCGTTTTAAGTTTAATTCGGTTTCGTCTCCTTAAGCTATCTTTGCACAGTTATGTTTCTTCCCGCCTACCTACTTACTCAGACTACCAGAACGGGTGCAAGTCTGACAAATCGAGAGCCCAGTTCTGACACTTCCAAACTCAATGCTGCTACAATAACGGCACGCTTTATCAAGCCTATTAACATTTTAGCTATGCGCACTCATCTCCTTCCAACACTTCTTGGTTTGACTACCACTGTTTCCATATGCACATCTCTAGGGGTGCATTCTGTTCAGGCTGCAACCTTCAACTACGATCAATTGAAAAATATTTCCACACGACCAATCAACTCTGGGAACACCATAACCTTTTCTGGAACTCCAGACCAAAACCAGGGGTATACAGCTTTCTCCAATCTAGATTCCACCGCCCTAGACTTTGGTCATCAAGTTACCAGCCTGAATGGATCAGGCAACTCTCCTTATTATGTGACTGGTCGGGAGGGGAGCCCGGAAGTTCCTCCAAGTGGTGCTACTAGAGCAACGACCACGACTGAAATCGCTGGCTTCCCTGTGTTTAGCAGCTACCTAAAAAATAATGGAATTCCGCTAGATAGTATTGGCTTCGGCTTTGGTCCAAAAAGTGACCGTAGTTTTAACAAGACGTGGAATTTGGGTAATGACCGTCTCGGCGAAGATTGGTTCGCTAGTCCCGATTCAACTATTGAGGAAAAAATTTATAAAGCTAATCCAGATGATGTTGAAGAATACATCTCGTTTGGAAACGAAAAAATAGTTAATCTCGGGTATTCTAATATTTACGCAGCCATAGATTACGGTCCGACCAAAGCATTTTCTGATGATAAAGACGTTGCTCTTACTGATCCAACGACAGCAACAAAGGTAACTGGACTAGATCCGGTCGGGGACGCTTTGGCTAACGCTTTCTTACAAGATGTTGCAGCTGCTGGCAATAAAGTCCAGTTGGTTCACGAGGAAGACCAACCTGACGAAAATAATTTTGCGATCGGAAACGGATTTGGTGGAATAAATCTTCGATTTGGGGCTTCTATCGCAGCTGTACCGGAACCTTCTTCAGCATTAGGGTTCTTAATTTTTGGGGCTTTGGGTACAGTTTCTTATCTAAAAAAACAGAAACAACTATGAGTTAGCAAGCTCGCTCAGTTCTGACACTTCCCGAATAAATATCCTATCTTACCAAAAACTTTTCCATTGAAACTGCGTTTCGGAGCCTTTAAGTTTAATAGTGTAGTTGATAGCTCCACTTGAAGAAAAGAACTTGAAGGAAGGCTGATTGAAAACAAATTCGGGTAACCGTTCAGGGGGGGGGTAAAAAAGTTTACGCTATGAAATCACATGTAATCAGTACGAAAACCAGCCTAGATTTAATTTTTCCTAGATAATTGTGAGTAGTTAAAACTGCTATACTGGTTTGCCAATTGTCTAATAGACATTTTAGGGAGGCTGTTTATATGTGCATAAGTTCTAAAGCTTTTGCTTAGCAAGGTTTTGAAGTTCATGCGCATGACGTACCCCCTAGATTTTTCCCGGACATTAAGCTCTGGCCGTGTATTGAAGATCACGCGAGAGCGCCTAGAATGACCTAGTTGACGGCCAGAGCTTAATGTCTGGTTTTTTTGTAACCCCCCCCGTGAACGGTTACCAAATTCGGAGCCACGGCAATTGTTGAGGGTACAGGCCCCCACCATAATGCAACAATATTGATGGTCAACAATCAGTGGCTGCGTTTCTTGCTCCCACTCAAAGGAATTCCGTGGCTCCGAATTCACAATTCCGAATTGGAGCGCAGTGCCTTGACTGCGCTTTGCAATCCAGAAGCTTTCAAGCAAGAACTGCTTAGTTTGCCTTTGGCAGCATTAGAGAAAGACTGGATAATATCTCGGTAGGTAATAGGTCAACGCCACGTCAAATGTAAGTCAAGGAAGAAGTAACTTCCTGCTTTTTCTCAGAATTGATACCTTGTTGAGTAAATACAGAGAAATTTAACTTATGAAAACCTCAGGCTCATACAATGCTAGCACCTTCCATAAGGATCTAGGCAGAAACGGCGAGGACGGAGATTCTTTGGAAGAAGAACTGCGGGAAACCCACCGATGACTCCCTGGCTCCCGAACTACTCAGTTGCTACAACACTTTCTGCATACCAGGCGGTACGCCAGTTTGCGCTCTTCAGGGAAACCCCCGCACGCAAATGGCTCGCCAATTGCTTCTACACTGTCTACCCCCAAGGGCGTTCAGCTTACGTTGAAAAACGCGCGGCACCAAGCGAGATTTTACCCAGTCTAGGTTTCGAGATGGGAACCCCCTATTTATAGGTTGTCTTGGTTCAGTTTCAGCTTTGATTTATCACTCGCCAAGCTCGTTCCTATTTCGGCTAATCTAGAAAATTTAAGCAAATTTTCGATTAGGCTCTATATCACTATGACCAGCCCCACAGCAACATTGCTAGTCTCCTGCCCCGATCAGCGAGGACTGGTAGCGAAAATTGCCAACTTTATTTACGCCAATGGCGGCAATATCATCCATTCCTATCAGCATACAGACTTTGCCGCTGGATTGTTTATCACCCGGATTGAGTGGCAGCTGGATGGATTTTATCTGTCTCGCGATTTGATTGCGCCAGCGTTTAATGCGATCGCGCAACCTCTGCAAGCGAATTGGCAACTGCACTTTTCTGACAAAGTACCGCGAATAGCCATTTGGGTAAGTCATCAAAACCATTGCCTCTTTGACTTGATTTGGCGGCAACAAGCTAAGGAATTCTCAGCTGAGATCCCGCTAATTATCAGTAATCATCCTGATTTAAAGGTTGTGGCTGAGCAATTTGGCATTGACTATCACCACATTCCCATTACCAAGGACAATAAATCGGCGCAGGAAGCCAAACAAATAGAAATCCTGCGACAGTACAAAATTGATTTAGTTGTCCTGGCCAAATACATGCAGGTTATCAGTCCAGAATTCATTAAACAGTTTCCAAACATCATCAATATTCACCACTCGTTTCTACCTGCTTTTGTGGGGAGTAATCCATACCATAAAGCCTATGAACGCGGTGTCAAAATCATTGGTGCAACAGCTCACTATATTACAGAGGATCTAGATGCAGGGCCGATTATTGAGCAAGATGTGGTAAGAATCAGCCACCGAGATGATGTTGCTGATTTAATTCGCAAGGGAAAGGATTTGGAGCGAGTGGTTTTAGCAAGAGCAGTGCGTTCGCACTTGCACAATCGGGTGTTGGTGTATGGAAATCGGACCGTTGTGTTTGAGTAGCTACAAAACACTACTGCCAATAGGAAAGTAGCTGCTTTACGAAAGCTTTATGTCCAAAAAAAATTGGCAACATAACCTAATAATGTTTGTTTTCTTAAACTAAGCCGATGAAGCAAGAACCTATCGTTGCTATTAAGCATCTCAAGCACTACTTTGGTCATGGGGCATTGCGTAGACAAGTTTTGTCTGACATTTTCCTAGAAATCCAACCAGGAGAAATTGTTATTATGACTGGGCCGTCAGGCTCGGGGAAAACTACTTTGCTGACTTTAATTGGCGGTTTGCGCTCTGTCCATGAAGGAAGCATCAAAGTTTTAGGACAGGAGCTTTGTAGAGCTAGCGATTCTCAACTAGTGAAGATCCGTCGCCAGATTGGCTACATTTTTCAAGCTCATAATTTGCTGCGCTCCTTAACAGCTCGTCAAAATGTACAAATGTCAGTTAAACTGCATGAAAATATTTCTAGTCTGTCAGCCCATGCCAAGTCAGAAGTTGCACTTGAAGCTGTTGGATTGGGTAACCGGAGCAACTACTATCCAGAAAACCTATCTGGGGGACAAAAACAGCGGGTAGCTATTGCCCGTGCTTTAGTTTGTCATCCCAAGTTGGTTTTAGCTGACGAGCCTACTGCCGCTTTGGATAGCAAGTCAGGCCGGGGCGTGATAGAACTTATGCAGCGTTTGGTTAAGGAACAGGGGTGTGCTGTTTTAATGGTGACTCACGACAATCGGATTCTTGATATTGCTGACCGTATTATTCATATGGAAGATGGTCGGTTGATTGCAGATAAGTAAAAAGCGCAAACACGTGCTTCTTTCTCACTGCGGATGCTTCCCGGAGATCACTTCTTCTTGCACACTAGTCAGCCGCTCCTTCTGGAGATGCTTTCTCACCAACTACATCAAACTTTGAATATAGGTACTCATAAGCAACACCTAATGAATTTCCTATATAATCGAAGTATTTTCCCTTGAATCTGGATTTTAATCACATTATATTTAATAGTGTGGTTGATGAATTTAAGAGGTGAAATTAAAGACAAATAAATAGAAATAAAAAAAAATCCTGAGTAATAAGTGGACTTAGTCTACCAGTATGTTTTGATTAAGACCATTTATTTCATTAGACTACGTTCTGCTCAAAGCCTTAGCTCTACTATAGCAGATCGTTGAATTATATCAACGTCATGCTAGCTATGAGTGAGCAGGAAAAATCTTCAAAAATACAATCTATCGTGCATATCAGCTAAGAAGTGAGTCACTTGGTGTGACTCCAGAGGCTAATTTAGCTAAGGATTTAGAAGCAGACTCCTTAGACCTAGTAGAGCTGCTCATGGCACTAGAGTCAGCTTTCGACACGGAAATTCCTGATGAGGAATCTGAAAAAATTGCAACGGTACAATAGGCCGTCGATTACATAAGTCAGAAAAAAGTTCTTGTTTGGGTTTTGCTTATGGTCAGTTTAGAGTCAAAGCGGGTAGTAGTTACAGGTATGGGAGCTATTACCCCTCTAGGGAATACGGTGACGGAATACTGGAACGGGCTCCTCGAGGGGCGCAGTGGCATTGGACCCATTACCTTCTTTGATGCCTCTCGTCATGCCTGTCGAATTGCGGGAGAAGTCAAAGGCTTTAACCCCTGTGATTATTTAGATCGCAAGGAGGCAAAGCGCATGGATCGCTTTGCTCAATTTGCAGTTTGTGCAAGTCTTCAAGCGATCGCCAATGCAAGGTTGACAATCAATGACCTCAATGCCACCGAAGTCGGAGTGATAATTGGCAGTGGCATTGGCGGCATCAAAATTATAGAAGATCAACAGGAAATCTACCTGACTCGGGGCCCTGACCGATGCAGTCCTTTTTATGTTCCGATGATGATTGCCAATATGGCTGCTGGATTAACAGCAATCCACACAGGTGCCAAAGGACCTAACTCCTGTACTGTTACTGCCTGCGCTGCGGGCTCTAATGCTGTGGGAGAAGCCTTTCGTTTAATTCAGCATGGTTATGCCAAGGCAATGCTCTGCGGTGGCACGGAAGCGGCAATTACCCCTTTATGTGTAGCTGGCTTTGCCGCCGCTAAAGCTTTGTCGACTCGCAACGAAGACCCCACTCGTGCCTCTCGTCCCTTTGACCGCGACCGAGATGGGTTTGTCATGGGGGAAGGAGCTGGCATTCTAATACTAGAGGAGCTAGAGCATGCCTTAGGCCGTCAGGCCCAAATCTATGCAGAAATCGTTGGCTATGGTCTGACTTGTGATGCTTACCACATGACTGCTCCACCTCCTGGCGGGGAGGGAGCGACTAGAGCCATGGAACTGGCTCTAAAAGATGCTGGCTTGTTCCCCAACCAGGTAAGCTACATTAACGCTCACGGCACCAGCACTCGTGCCAACGATATTACTGAAACCTTAGCTATTAAGAAAGCTATAGGAGACACCGCCTTTCGGATTCCCATTAGTTCCACTAAATCGATGACTGGACATCTCTTGGGCGGCTCTGGAGGCATCGAAGCTATTGCAACAGTCATGGCTGTGAAAGCAGACAAAATTCCAGCGACGGTCAATATAGAGCAGCCAGATCCAGACTGTGACTTGGATTATGTTCCCCAGAACAGCCGGGCTCAACGGGTGGACGTTGCCCTTTCCAACTCTTTTGGTTTCGGAGGTCACAATGTCACTTTGGCTTTTCAAAAATTTGAGGGCTAATCTAGAACTTTATCTCTGCACTCATTGCATTGATATCTGACATCGCGCCAATTTTGGATACCAAAACTTTCCACTTTTATCAAATCACCAAGACTCATGTCTCAATCCACAAGCTTATCCATTTCTGAGAATGTTAGCTCTACTTTAGTCCAGTTACAAGACGAGGTGGCCAAAGTTGAAAAGGCTTTGTTAGAACTCCGACAAAAGAAGTACGAGGTTCTAACGCATCAGTTAAGCGTGAGTATTCACAAACTAGCAACGTTAGCTAATAGCATCAATGCCTTAGCTAATAATATCGAGAGCGAAATCCTAAATTTCAAAGGAGCTGCTGCTGAGTTTAATCATCTCTACCATACCATTCAGAATTATCCAGACTTTAAGGCACTCGAACAGGACACGTCGATAATAGCTCGCTCCAGACCCATTAACATCTGGGAAATGAATCATTCAACCATCTCCGTCCCCACTGTGATTAGACGTGAATCCCAGTTCATCTTGACTGTAAAGTCTGTTGACCTTCATAAAGAGATTGTGCCTCAACCAAGTGTGGGGGAAACAACAAACTCATCTCAATTCCAAGACGCGGTAGAAAATCGTGTCTTGGAGGGGAGCCGTACCCAGAGGGTCAAGCAGGCACAAGGCACTACCGCTATAGAGAAGGATATGTTATGAGCGCAGGGAATTTTACAGGCGTTGCCTTGACTGGTAGTGGCTCAGCAGTTCCAGACACTATCCTCACTAACGATGACCTTGCTCAGGTGGTGCAAACCTCTGATGAGTGGATTGCTAGCCGCACTGGCATCCACGCGCGCAGGGTGCTACCTCCTGACGAGAGCCTGACCTCACTGGCGGTGCGGGCTGGAGAGCTGGCACTAAAGGCTGCCGGTTTGGCTGCTGGTGATCTAAATTTGATCCTGCTTGCCACTTCTACTGCTGATGATCGGTTCGGTACCGCCACTCGGGTCCAGCATGAACTAGGTGCAAGGTGGGCAGTGGCGTTCGACCTAACGGCAGCTTGTTCGGGGTTTGTGTTCGGCCTGGTCACCGCTGCCCAGTTCATCCGCACAGGAACCTACCGCAACATTTTGCTGATTGGTGCAGATGCTCTGTCGCCCTGGGTAGACTGGTCAGATCGGCGTACCTGTGTGCTGTTTGGAGACGGCGCGGGGGCTGTGGTCATCCAGGCTAACCAGGAAGATCGGCTGCTGGGCTTTGAGCTGCACAGCGATGGCAGCGGTCATCAACACCTGAACATCGCTTGTCGGGCGCAGCCGCTTCCGCTTACTCCTAGCGTGACCGTCGGTCAGGGAGTCGTGGCGCCAATTAGCATGAATGGCCAAGAGGTTTACCGGTTTGCGGTGCGAGCTGTGCCAGAAATAATTGACAAAGCCCTGTTCCGCGCTGGGGTTAGTGCTACTGAACTCGACTGGCTGCTGCTACACCAGGCTAACCAGCGGATTCTAGATGCTGTAGCTCTTCGCTTAGGGGTGCCCCCTGAGAAAGTGGTCAGTAACCTGCAACACTACGGCAACACCTCTGCCGCCTCAATTCCGCTAGCCCTTGATGAATGGGTGCGCCAAGGCCAGATTCAGCCTGGCCACCTGATTGCAGCATCAGGGTTTGGTGCAGGGCTGACTTGGGGGGCTGCAGTGTTCCGTTGGGGTACTTGAAACATTCACTAACGCCAGAGGATTAGTTTATATGCAGACTGAGCAACACTTGCCAGAGCTTGCCAATCAGCCAAAAGTTAGAAAAAAGCTCAACTATTGGTTGATGATTCCTGCTGCAGTTGCAGTTGCAATCATGGCTAGTACAGTTAGTTTCTATAGCCTCTCCCGTTGGTGGTCTGCTGCACAGATTGCTAAGCCTGCCACCTCGGTTAAATTACCAAAGCCTGTTACAGTCACAGCTCTGGGTCGTTTGGAACCTCGTGGGGAAGTGATTAAATTGTCTGCCCCAACTATCTTGAGCAACACTAGCGGGTCTCGTGTTACCAAACTGCTGGTGCAACAAGGAGATCAGGTCAAAGCTGGACAGGTAATTGCAATTTTGGATAACCGCGAGTACTACTACACTAACTTGGAGCAAGCCCAACAACAAGTCAAAGTTGCTCGATCCAAGCTTGCTCAAGTCGTAGCAGGTGCGAAAGCTGGGGAAATTAACGCTCAAAAAGCAACCATTGCCAGCTTAGAGGCACAATTGCGTCATGAAGCAGCTGCTAGAGACGCAACCGTTAAACGCATGGAAGCTGAGGTTAAAAATGCCCAAATGGAATACCAACGCTATCAGGTGTTACATCAAAGTGGGGCTATTTCAGCCTCGACCAGGGATAGCAAGCAACTGACTTTAGAAACCGCCCAAGCACAGCTCAACGAAGCAAGGGAGAATTACAGCCAGAGTGCCGAAACTTTAAGAGAGAAAATTAACGAGGCTAAAGCTACCCTGAATCGCATTGCTGAGGTACGTCCTGTGGATGTGCAAGAAGCTCAAGCCGAGGTTGATAGTGGGGTTGCTGGCGCCAAACATGCTCAGGCAGATTTAGATTTAGCGTATGTGCGATCGCCCAGAGATGGACAAGTCTTAAAGATTTATACCTGGCCTGGGGAAAGCGTTGGCAGCAATGGGATTGTGGAGCTAGGGCAGACTGACCAGATGTACGTGGTGGCAGAAGTCTACCAAAGCGATATTAGTCAGGTTTCTAAGGGTCAAACGGCTACGGTTAGCAGTAATGCATTTTCTGGCGAGTTAAAAGGAACCGTAGACCAAATTGGCTTGCGAATTGGCAAACAAGACATCCTCGGCACTGACCCGGCGGCGGATCAAGATGCCCGAGTCCTTGAGGTCAAAATTCGGCTGTCTCCGGACTCCAGTCGAAAAGTTGCAGGTTTAACTAACTTACAAGCAAGAGTATCCATTGATATCTCAAACAATAGGACAATCGCAAATCATTAGTCAGGGATAACGCTCATATGCTCAGACACAGAATATTCCTTTCTTGGCTACAGCTCTCACGAGACAGAGCCCGACTAATAGTTGCCTTGTTGGGGATTGGCTTTGCCGGGATGTTAATGTTTATCCAATTAGGATTCCAGGCAGCTCTGTTTGATAGCAATACTCTCTTCCACCAACTCTTAAAAGCCGACCTGGTTTTAATCAGCCCTCAAGCCCGCAATCTTCCCAATATGTCAACCTTTCCGCGTCGTCGCCTGTACCAGGCAATGAATTTGGCGGAGGTCGAGTCAGGGGATGCCTTGTATGTCCAGTATGCAGATTGGAAGAATCCTCAAAACCGTAAGAATAGTGCCATCTTGGTGATTGGGTTTGACCCAGGTAAATCTGTGTTGAATCTCGATGAAGTCAACCAAAACCTAGATCAAATCAAACTGCTGGATACCCTAATGTTTGACCGTGCAGCGCGGGGTGAGTATGACCCAACGGTGGCAAGACTAGAAAGAGGAGAAGCTGTTACTACTGAAATTAAAGGTCGGGAGGTTCAGATCAAGGGTTTATTCACAATTGGGGCTTCATTTGCGGCAGATGCTTATTTAATTACTAGCGACCTCAACTTTTTGCGAATTTTTACTGACCGAAAATTGAGTCAAGTTAGTGTAGGTTTGATTACCCTTAAACCAAATGTAAATTGCCAAAAAACTGCATCTGCTTTAAAAGCCAAATTGCCGGATGACGTGAAAGTTATGACTCGCCAAGAGTTTGCCGAATTTGAAAAAAAATATTGGATGAATAACACGCCAGTCGGTTTTATTTTTAGCCTAGGAACTGCGATCGGATTCATTGTCGGAGTCGTAATTGTGTATCAAATACTCTACAATGATGTTTCGGAGCACTTGTCAGAATACGCTACTTTGAAAGGAATGGGTTACACTAATTTATTCCTAGTGTCATTAGTTTTTCAAGAAGCTTTAATTTTGGCAATTTTGGGTTATTTTCCTGGGTTTTCTCTTTCCATGATTCTTTATGAGTTGACCAAAAATGCAACTCGCCTTCCAATAGAAATGCCACCAGATAGAGCGTTGTTTGTTTTGGTTTTAACCGTCTTAATGTGCTGCTTTTCTGGAGTGTTCTCGATTCGTAAACTTCGCTCTGCCGACCCAGCCGATATTTTTTAACACATTGATAAAAGCTGACGGGGCGGCAAAACTCAGATGTGTATCGGTCAGACTATCCAGATTAAGCAGCAAGACCAACAGTATTAGGTACTAACCAGTTTGAAGGAGCATTAACCATGAGAATACGAATCGCATCCAAATTTTCGAATGACTGGAATAAAGCACAAGACCTGGTCAATGAAAAATATAAGCGTACTTTCGGTGCCGATGTGCTACCCAATCCTGATTATTTTGTGGTGTGCGTATTGCCATCGGAAGAAAGTGATAGCGACACACAAATCGTTGCTTGCGCGGGGCTGACTTTGACTTCTACGGCTCCCCTTTTTTCCGAGCAATATCTGGACGAACCCATAGAGCAACTCATTTCACGCTTAGAGGGTAAGTCGGTAAGTCGCAACGCGATAGTGGAGATAGGGTCGCTAGCCTCTCGCAAAAACGAGATCGGTATTGAACTAGTGGAGATTTTATCTATTATTATCTGGTGTCTGGGCAAGCGATACGTTCTTTGTACGGCAACCAAACAACTGAGACGCATATTGAGCAGCCTCAATCTCCTTTTTGAGCCGATTCAACTCTCAGATTATCAAAGGTTAGGTGAAAACGTGAAAGAAAAATGGGGGAAATACTACGACAAACAACCGGCAACCGGATATATGAATGTCTGTAAAAACTCTTACAGTTTATTCTCCAACCACGCTGGGCGTTCCAACTTGAATGTTGAGGTAAATCTGAAAAAACGTGAGATGGAGGAGCAGTATTGTGAAGTTCATTAACAAGATTTTTGCTAAAGCAGCGGAATCACCCAATGCCATTATGGTGGAAGTGTTGGCAGGCCAGACAGCGTTGGCGCAGAGTTACAGTTATGGCGAAATGCTGACAGCGGCTGCTAGGTTGAGTAGTGAATTGCATCGTATTCAAGCGACGCAGGCGGCTCCCCTCCGGGTTGGCATAGTCATGGCGAACTCACCCGAATGGGTGGCGGCTGACCTAGCTCTAATGCTAAGCGGCGCTACTGAGGTGCCGATCCCGTTGGCGTTTTCGGTGACACAGGCGGCAAATCTGTTGAGCAACACCGATATCTGCATCGTCGATGCGGCGGGTGCCGACAAACTAGTGACTTGGTCGGAGCAGGGGGAAGCGAATCTTGCGAGCAAAGCAATGCAGATTAATGTGCGTACTTTGCTCGCCGCTGGTGGGGACGTTGCGACATACGCTGGTGTGACACTAGCGGAACGAGAGTTCATCTGCAAGATTATTCACACATCAGGCACGACCGGTAACCCGAAAGGCGTAAAAATTCGTAGCAACGGGCTATCAGATTTGGTGTCGTCGCTGCGGCGCAAAGTGCATCCCGGCACGTATTCACGGTACCTGTCGGTTGTACCGCTCAGCCTGTTGATTGAGCAGGTGACGGCAATCTATATGACCTTGAGCGAAGGTGGCACCTTAGTTTTTTTGCCATCTGAGATACCTCTACTGGGTAGCGTTGGCGCAACCGCGAAAGTGCTGCTGCCCTATCTGCGACATGCCGCACCATCCTCCATGACCGTCCCACCGTCAATAGTGGAAGCCATTTACGGCTTTTGCAAGGCGAACACCGATTTAACAACGCAGGAGCTATTCGAGCGGTTGTTTGGCCGTACCGAGCCAACGTTTCTGACGTGTGGCGGCGCACCGACCTCTCCCGCTATCTTGCACCAGCTCGCGGCAAGCGGCATTCCAATCTACGAAGGTTATGGTCTGAGCGAGAACAGCTCAGTAGTCTCATTAAATGTTCCGGGCTGCACCAAGGAAGGCACGGTAGGCAAGCCGCTCGACCATGTGCAGGTCAAGCTTTCCGACGAAGGTGAATTGCTGGTAAAGAGTACCTCTGTGTTTGCTGGCTATACCACCATCGACCCCTCCAGTTGTGATTTCGATTCCGACGGTTGGCTCAGAACCGGCGATATCGCCGACATCGATAGCGAAGGCTTTATTCGGATCTATGGCCGAAAGAAAAACGTGATCATCACTGCGAACGGTCGCAATGTGTCGCCAGAGTGGGTCGAATCCAAATACAAAACACTTGATTGCGTGGAGGAAGTGGTTATATTCGGCGACAGGCTTGAAAAAGTTTATGGCTTTTTCGTAGTTGATCAAAGTTTTGATGTTTCTGCCGCCAAGGAAAATATTGCGGCGTTCGGTGAGCAAAACCTCTCTGAAGTAGAGCGGGTCGTGGAGATTTTCGCTATCAGTAGTGCCGACGAAATATACGGCAACTATTTCACGGTAACTGGTCGGCCAATGCGCGACAAGATTTGGAGTTTGATAAATCAACAATTCGATCTAGGAGAACCAAAATGTCAATTTTAAAGACTTTCAGCTATGCCCAAGTCGATGATTCTTTGCTGCTTGCTGAGGCGGGCACGACGTTAGATAGCCTCGACAAAAACAGCGTCTTCAACCAGCTCAAAGAGACTGGGTTCATTGTGTTCCGCAATTTCAACGTCGATCTCGATAGCTTTTCTAAGTTCGTGGAGCGCCTCAGTATTCGCGTCACGCTCGATCCGGCCCGGCAATTCCATAGCGGGATCGCCCAAAAAGTGGATGCTGGTTTTGACGCCGTCGGCTTGCATTGCGAGAACGGGAATAGCCCGTTCATGCCACACCTGTGCTGGTTCTTCTGCGAGAAAGCGGCCAAAAGCGGTTCTCAGACCACAGTCTGCGACGGATATAACGTGTGGAATGCGCTGTCGCCCGCGACGCAACAGGCGTTTTTGGCCAAAGACATCGTATACAGCCGCAATGTAGAAGCGGACAAGTGGAAAAACTTTGTGATCCACTCGCTGCAGGGCAAAAAGTCGGTGGCGGAGATTGTGCTCAACGATTTACTGTTGCTGCTCAACGACCCGGTCAACGCCAGAGTCCAGGCCCATGACGATGGCTCGATCTACTACTCATTTCGTGTGCCAGCTGCTCGCAAGACCTTGTTTACCGACCGCATTGCGTTTGCCAACAGCATCCTCGGCCCGTCGTACAACTACGAATTGCCCAAGATCACCTTTGTCGGCGACGAAGAAATTGCGCAGCCAATCATGGAGGAAGTAGTGCGAGTCACCGAAGAAATGACTGAAGAAATCAATTGGCAGGACGGCGATGTATTACTAGTTGACAACACGCGAGTGATGCACGGCCGCCGCGCGATTCTCGATCCAAATCGCACCATCTACAACGCACTAAGCTACATCGGCTGACCGAAAAGGGAGTGGGGAGTAGGGGAAGAAGGAGATTTCCCCACGGTTGTGTTGCAAAAACTTTTTGAGTACATAAAGACCCCTTGGATGGGGACAGTCTATGCGACTATTCCGAAGATTTGAGCCATGAATTTTACCCGTTCAATGACTGCTCCTTTTCCAACTCCCTCAATTTCACAGCTTATCACCTCGCTCTGTTTTTGCAACACAACCATCAGAGGAAGAACATCATGCTGCAACTAAAAGCTAAACTACTTGAGACTAGAATACCCCAAGCCACTAAAACCGCCGTTCTGATCATAGGTGGCGCAGAAGACAAAGTTTATGGACGTGAGATCCTGCACACTTTTTTTGGTCGTTCTGGGTCTACAGATGCTCACATAGCGATTATTCCCTCTGCCTCTGGCGAACCAGTCAGTGCCAGCTGGAAGTATATTAGCATCTTCGAAGAAATGGGTGCCAAGCAGGTTGAGATGTTGGACATTCGACAACGCCAACACTGTGAGGCGCCCCACATCCAGGCGTGCTTAGAAGCGTGTACTGGGGTGTTTTTCACAGGCGGCGACCAACTACGGCTCTGTGCTGTGTTGGCTAATACACCAGTGATGGAAACTATCCGGCTGCGGGTGCAACGGGGTCAGATGACTCTGGCAGGCACGAGTGCTGGGGCAGCAGTGATGGGCCATGACATGATTGCCGGTGGGGGCAGTGGTGAGTCGCCCAGTCGTTCGTTGGTGGAGCTGGCGACAGGGCTAGGTATCATACCAGGGGTGCTTGTGGATCAACACTTTCAGAACCGCAATCGGATGGCACGCTTAATCAGTGCGATCGCTGCTCATCCAGACCAACTGGGTATTGGTATTGACGAAGATACCTGTGCCCTGGTGGAGGAAGATGGTCTGTTGGAAGTCATGGGTAAAGGCACTGTCACCATTGTTGATCCAGGGGAAGTGTCCTACACCAATCAACCGAATGTGGGAGCCACTGACCCGCTAAGTATCCATAACTTACGCATTCACATCCTTAGCCACGGCGATCGCTACCACTTGAATCAACGAACCGTCTTGGCTCCCAAGAACGTCGCACCCGCTCACTACCTGCACATCTGGTAGTAAGTCTTGTAATTGCCATGAGGTAAGTGGTCATTTGACTATTTTCCATTGAAACTGCGTAAAGCAGTCCTTAATTTTAATAGTGTAGTTGATGAATTCAACTTGGTTAGAGCAAATACACAGCTATTGCACAATAACCACACGTACTGCATCGCCTTCTCCAAAGCTAGCCCCAAATCGTTCATAGATTCTCAAGTTATCGATTCGGCGAGCTGGCTGCACTACCTACAACATGGCAGCGTTCCTCTGACTGCCTGAATCATCCCTTATTTCAGCAACGCCCATTTATAGCAATTTTTTGAGGTGTACATTATGGAGTCGGGTAAACCCATCGAACTTTCCTTGGAACAGGAATTTAACCTTAAGGCTTTTGAGCAGCGCATCCAACCGGTAAACCTTGAGCAATCTAAAATACTTCTAGTTAATCTCTACAGACAGTTATTACTACGGGAGGCTTACTGCAAGGAGATTTTAAAAAAAAGTATATTCGCAGATTCACCCAAGTTGTTTGAATAGATTTGCCCCAAACTAAAGTTCGATTTATCCAGTCTCAAACATGGATTGGGAGTAGCATCCATTGAGGACTCTACATCGTTAGCTCACAAATTCAGTTCTATGAGCGGGGACATATCCAACTAGACATTGAAATTGAGGATAGACTGCAAGCCTCCATTCGGGAACTAGTCAGTACTGTAACTGAAACTTCCCAACGTCACCGCTTATCACTAAGCAAAACCGAATGAATATCCTATATTACGGAAAAACTTTCCATTGAAACTGCGGTTCGCATCCCTTAAGTTTAATAGTGTAGTTAATGTATTAAATTTACATTTTCTACAACTATTAAGCCTGGTGGCAACTAAATTTTCACTCCCCTTTTAATTGCTATTCAAGTAAACGCCCATGCTAAATTTGACTGGAAAAAACGCCATTGTCACCGGCATTGCTAACAACCGCTCAATCGCTTGGGGCATAGCACAACAGCTACACCTCGCTGGAGCTAATTTAGGCATTACTTACCTACCCGATGACCGGAACCGGATGGAGAAAAAAGTCGCCGAACTGGTAGAACCACTCAACCCCAGCCTCTTTCTCCCCTGTAATGTTCAAAATGAGGATCAGATTCAGTTTGCCTTCGAGGCTATCCGTGTCACTCAGACTGAGGTAGGCAATGCAGCAACCTTCCTCTGTAGTGATTTAGCGAGTGGCATTACTGGCCAGATTTTATACGTAGATAGTGGCTACGAAGTTATGGGAATGACTTCCACTCTTTCCTAGCCTTTGCTTATGACAGATATGACTACTGTTGGGCAACAACTTCTTACGTCCTAGTTCAATTTTTTGCAACGCAACCCCTATGTCTATCTTGATTAACGTTAATACGCCCGATGCACCTAGTCATGTGAAAAATCAGCAGAGTCACTTGGAGACCGTGTGTGCTAACCCCATTCTCACTATCGAAGAGATTCAGAAACTACTGCCCCACCGCTATCCCTTTTTGCTAGTGGATCGGATTATCAATTATGTGCCAGGGGAGCGGGCTGTCGGCATTAAAAATGTCACCTTCAACGAACCTCATTTTCAAGGGCATTTCCCTGGGCGGCTCCTCATGCCTGGGGTGCTGATTGTGGAAGCGATGGCCCAGGTTGGTGGTGTAGTACTGATGCAAAGGCCCGATATTCCGCGAGGACTGTTTGTATTTGCTGGAATTGATCAGGTTCGGTTCCGACGTCAGGTTGTACCGGGCGATCAGCTAGTGATGACCGTGGAACTGCTGTGTATTAAGCAGCATCGTTTCGGTAAGATGCAGGCTCGTGCTGAAGTTTCAGGTCAATTGGCTGCAGAAGGCAAATTGATGTTTTCCCTAGTGGATTAATCTAATTTGACAGTACCCAAGTTGAAGTTGATTGCTCAGTTAGCACAGATTTGAGAATTGAAGTTAATGGAGGCGTGAGTAATGAGCATTATGAATAATCAGTCTGTTTCAAAAGTAACATTTGTCATGAACCCAACAAACGACCTAAACCAAACTATCTGCAACATCCGCCATGCATTCCAGCTCAGCAACTGGATGCAGATGGCTCCAGCAACCCGCAATTATATTTTGTGGACCACACAGAGCATGTTGGAACTGCCGTATGTAGATGCGGCTACTAAAGATGCTCTTCGAGAGGAAAGACAAGCAGCGATCGCTTTAATTAGAGAGCGGATAGAGAAGGCTCTCGATATCGCTTAGCTCTTCATCCCTATATTATGCAACGCCGCAACGCCACCACTCCAAGCTCCAACGATAGCTGGATTGCCTCTGCCGATGACTCGGTACTCGGTAACGAATTCCGTACAGGGCGTAACAAGCGAGGAAACTGTTGGTTTAGGCTGATAGAAGGAGTGGCGGGATGCACCTTTGACTCGCTTAGCGGTTAACCTCCAGTCTGACCAGATGTGCTTCCTTGGTTCTTTTCCTTGGTAGGCGGTTCTGGCTGGAGGTCTTTCACTGAGCCGCATGGCGCGGATGGCAAGTACCAGGGCGGCGTCGGTAACGGCATCAACCTTTTGATAGCTTCAGTACGTCCTTTTGGTTGAGATTGGATATTGATACTGATAATTCCCTGGGCTTCAAGATTGCCATCTTTATCAACTTTGACCCATCCAATCTGTCCTGAGTTAAGGTCTACTCCGATTGTTCCCCATTGAGCTGGAGCGGATTGAATTGGTGTTGGCAGAACATCGACAGTAATGTGGATTTCCCACTCGCGCAGGCTTTTCTGGATGAAGCGATAGGTAATCGCGCCGCTGTTGAACCAAGCCGTTGCCAGACGATCTTGCCCCTCAGTAAAGTTCGTCGAATCGTGCTGTAGGACGGTAAGCGCCCCCCAAAGGGCGCTTAGAGGGCGACTAATTCATCGTGATAGGCTTTCAACCAATCCCCAATTGTCCTTTCTTTCGATGCAACGTAGGAGTGGTATCATACCTATAGCCCAACTTCCTGAAATCCAAAACGTCTGCAGGTGTGACCAGATAATCTTTTGGAAAATGTGGTAGGTAGGATAGCAAATTCCCTGATCCTATATTCCCTGGCTTGGACTCACCTCCGTCCCATGGCCACATTCGGTCGTTGAGATTGTGTCCATAAGGTTCACCGCTAGAAGGATAAAAAGCGCTACCCGCATGTCCATTATCCTGCCATTCAGCCCAGAGGCGGTCCACATTGGCATGAAGCGGCCAGAATAATGGATCGTAGGGAGAACTAGGAACGTTTGCCATTATGGCAAGCATAACCGGAGACCCCGTGTTTGGGTCCAAATAACCGCCACCAATCAAGCCATGCACATAGTTATGCATATCTGGATAAGTAACAGGAGTTTGATTACCCTTGTCATCCACTCGAATGAATCCTTCTAGGGCTAGGCGAAACTTTTCATAATCGTCGAGGGCAAGGACGTTAGCTTGATCTTCCTCAGATATGACGTGATCCGCACTAGGCCCTAACACGTAGCGTGAAAGGGACGAGCCATACGATTGTCCTGTAAAGACACTAACATTGATTTCCGGGTTCAGAACCCATCCATTTGCTTGTGAGAAATAACCGGATTGCACAAGGCCCCCATGGAAAACTCCTAAATTTGGAACGGCGACATCTCCCCCTTGGCCATTTGGTCCCAAAAAGTCGTTTTGGAGCATAACGTTAAGCCCTTTAAGATCCGTCCAATCCCAGTAGGGAACTGTTACTTTTGGATTTACTGAACGCAAGAGTGCTTCAAATTCCCTTAGAAATTCACGATGCCACGGCAGAAATCCGTCATTCTCATGTGCAGCATCAACTCCAGCCGCCGGACCTGTGGGCGCAAACTGTGGCATTAGTCCCATTGCTTCCACATGTGTGACAACAAACTGGTCATAGATACTGACTTTACTGCCTGGTGTGTAGGCGTTTTTTAATGTCTTGACAGCATGGACAAATTCTGATTTCTCGCGCGGGGTAAGGTCAAGAACATTCTTTCTAACAATAATGTCAGCGGGCATTGCCGCAGTCCTGGACATGTTAAGGGTAGCAGTTAGACTAAGAGTTATTAAGCAGCCTATCAAACTCAGCGCGACTAACTTGAAAGCTTTACTTGTTGTGAAAGCTTTAGGGATAAGTTTCATTGTCTTCACTCGGTTGGGTTATCAAGATTCCAGATTCTCTTGGAAATTGACCAAGAGGCATACTGGATATGAAAATAAATCTAGGGGAAGCAAGAATCGATCAGAATGGAAAATATTTCGGGAAATATAGGATTTCCGCCCTGTACAGATAGAGGTAGACCAGAAAATGAATTAACGAGATAGCTTCATTGGCACGGTTTTAGAAAACATCTTAAAAGATAGCTTTTTTTGAGGATGCTAATCTGAGTCTGATCAAAATTGTTATTATTTGCTCCTGAATTACATATAGCAATCCCAAGTCATTTGTGAGAAGATAGGCTCTTATCGGTAGGCTGATGGCAGAACTGCCGCCAGGTTGTTGAAACCCTTATCGTACTGACTGAACTAAGGGCTTCAATGGAAAGGAGGCTTGAGATAAGCTCCAATCGGGTCTCAAGATTTTGGCTTGGCGCAGATAGGGATGATAAATCTTTACGTGAGGATCTGGAGTATTGAAGTGGATCAATAACCGAATGCAACGCTTTAGGGCACCCTCCACATGCATTTGCTGCACATCTAATAGAGGTACATTGCGCCAATGAGGATGTTCTCGAGCGATCGCAGCTGGAAAGATGGCATCCAGATCGGGAGTGGCAGAAAAGGTGGCACTGACGATCTCGGTGGGATCTAACTGATTATATGCTTCCAGCTCGTCTAGAAGTTCATTTACTGCTTCTCCAATTGCTGCAACAGAATTGGACGAAGCAGTTGTTGCTCCACGAATTGCCCGAACTCTCCATTCCATGTAAAAATCCTCCTCGTATCTGTACAAAACAAACATCAACAAAGTTAGTGTTGGCAGTGACTTGACATTGCCATCTAGTAGGGTGGGCAGTGCCCACCTTATGCACAATTGGTGGGCACTGCTACTGAATGCTCAGGAGTAGAGCTACCTAGCAAGGAGCGGGTATCCTCTACTCCTGAGCGAGGCAAGCGGTTAGCTTAAGCTTGCTGCCTTGCCTCGTGTGGCGATTAAGACTTACTGCGGGAGCGGGAGCGGGCCCCAGCGCGACGTTGCCCCAGCGCATCACAGTCGCCCCAGCGTTGGATACTGAACCGATGGCGTAGACAAGAACCAGGTCGTTTTCACGAATCCTGCCCGCTTGTGCGCCGTGGTACAGATTGGCTAGGGGGAGCATCGGTCCAATGTTCGCATAGTGATCGTGGAGGTTGATCGTGCGTTCTGGATCGATGCCCAGTGCGCGTGAGCAGATGGAGGCATACCAGGCAGTGGGTGTATTGAAAGCAAAAAAGTCAATTTGATCAAGGGTTACACCGGCAGCGGCGAGAGCGCCTTCACTGCACTCACGGACGAACTTCATGGAAGTGTCGCTGAGCACCTTGCCCGCGCCTTTACCCGCCCGGATGAACATCCGTGGGTTGCCCTGCGCGTCAGTCGTGAGTTCATTAAAGAAGGTGCCACACGTCGAAGCAGTATTAATAATTTTGGTGCCCAGGATTCCCTGGTTCGCTTCGAGTGAGCCGACCACAAAGGCTCCAGCCCCGTCACCCGATAAAAACGAGAGAGTATCATTCTCGTCAGTAAAGGGGGAGTAGTTAGTACAGATAACCACCAGTACATTGCGATACTCTCCTGATCGCACCAGCGCACCGGCGGTCTGGAGCGCAACTATGGCATTCGAACACGTCGAATCAAGATTCCATGCAGCACCACGCAGACCGAGTTGACCGGCAAGGAAAGCGGCATTGCCGGGTACGATTTGCTCAGGAAAGATTGTAGCAACGATCATGAGATCGACTTGATCGAGGGAAAGCTTTGCTGCGGCGAGTGCGTCCCTTGCCGCGCGCTCCGATAGCGTCAGCGACGTCTCGCCCGGACCAAGCACCCGTCGCTCGACAGTACCGCGAAAGGGGTCCTTAAGATACGGTACCATCTCCAGGTCAAACTCATTACTGGGGGTGGAATTAGCAGGTGAAAACACCCTTGATAAGGTTTTTTCCTCCGCCTGGGCAATCAACTCGGGGTAATTCTCCCGGTAATAATCGTTCGTACGAATTGTGCTCGGAAAGCTCACTGCGAGCGAGCGAATACCTACTGGTTGATGTATCATCACATATCTCCTTTTAACTCTGTAATTCTTTGGTTTTTTGCGAAATCAAACCCTGAATGCGACCGCCAATCGGTGCAGGTCTAGTAGGGTCGATAATTACGTCAACAACAAATGGGCCTCTTGAGGTCATTGCCTTCTCCAACGCCGCTTCCAGGTCAGACTCTGTTTCAGAGCGGATGCCGTCGGCTCCCATAGCTTTGGCAATTTGGACAAAATCCGTCTGGGGAATTTCTGTATCTGCGCCCTTGAGTCCCTGCGCCGTATTTCCCTGGTCGCACATGTTGTAGCGTGCATCGTTGAGTACAATCCAGACAGCGGGAATCTGGAATTTCACAGCCGTGCTGACTTCACTGTTCATCAGCATGGCACCATCCCCGACAATGGCGACGGCTTTGCCATTTCGCCCAAACGCAGCCCCAACTACGCCTGTGACCAAATGACCCATCGCACCGAACCCGTTGCTAATCCGGAAACGTCCCGGTTGAGCAAATTGCAGCCTGTGAATTGCCCAAGCAAAGGAGTTACCCGACTCTGCCATTACTACCGCATCGCTCCCTTCAACGATCGCATATTGAATCGCATCCATCAGTACCTCAGGTCGTACCAAACCTTCTGTGCAGGGATTGATGGTAGTGCGTTCCTGGCGAGGCAGCGACAGAACCGCTGACCGCTCAAGATTTTCTGGCAGGCGCTCCAACAAAGCCTTGACAAACATTCCCACGTCTGAGTGGATAGCGAAGGTTTCGGCGGATGGATAAGCGACTCCTGGCACTTGGGTGTCAATGTCAACATGGATGAACCCACGCTCCGGAATCATCGCCGGACGCCAGAAGGAAGTAAACTCACTCAGGCGCGTTCCCAGCACCAACGCGCGCAGAGGACGTTGCTCCTGCATATAGTTCAGGACAGATGCATGTCCAGCAAAGCCCGTAACACCCACAAACTGCGGATGATCTTCCGGAAAGATGCCCTTGCCGCGTGGTGATGACATCACCGCCGCCCCTGTTTTTTCCACAAGCTGGCGAATCTCCTGGGCAGCACCTCGTGCACCGAAGCCGACCCAAATCGCAAACGGTCCTTCACAGAGCAACTTTACACATTCGGCGATCACTTCCGAGCTTGGAGTTGCAATAGTTTGAGAGAAAGCCACCTGTGGCACCGATACCTTGCTTGGGCTGCTCTGAATGCCCGTCGGGATGCTAATATGGGCTACGAAGCCCCCTGGTTGTGCCAGACCTTGGGCAAGCCTGCGAGCAATCTCTGGCAGTTCAGCATCGTTTTCCAACGTGGTAGCGTAATGGAACAGCGAACCTGAAGTAAAAATACCTGAGATGGGCATTGTGTAGGCGCTGGTTTCTTGGATAGCCCACCGTCCGCGTTGCGGTGCGGGGGTGGAAGCCGACAGGAGAATCACCTTCGCGCCCTCCCATCGTGCAGCGAAAAGCCCAGTCAGCGCATTGGTGATGCCCGGCCCCGTTGTTGTGAACACCACGACCGGGCGACCATTAGCAAAGTACGACTCGACGGCAGCAAAACTCGCTCCTGCTTCATGGCGAAAGTGAAGCACTTGGATCGGGCTTCGCTCCAGCGTCGCCCAGAGCGGCGCAATTCCGCCTCCCGAGACGCCAAATGCACAGCTCACTCCCAAATCTTCCAGCATCTTGACCACAACCTCGGCGACAGTGAGCGGCGCAAATTGCTGGCTGCTCGGATTTGGCATGATGTCCGAGTGGGTGTTTGACTGAACCTTCGCAAGAGTCACTCGAAGCTTGGGTGACTTGGATGGCGAAAAAATGGAAGATTCAGATGGCCCAAGTTCGGCAGGAGTTTTTCGTTCAAACTTTTCAGCCGTGCTCATATTTGTAGGATGGAATTTAGGGCTCATAATCTGCAAATTAAAGAAAGTAGAACACTTTAGTGTTAGGGTTTCGAAAAAACTCAACTTGTCACCGATGACTGAAGAGGGATTTGGCCTGGGGTAGGTGCCGTCTCCCGTAGGAGCCGCTTGAGCACTTTGCCAGTCGCGTTCAGAGGAAGGGAGTCAATGAACTTGATAGTACGCGGAATCTTGTAAGCCGCTATCTTCTCAGAGCAGAATGCAATAACTTCCTCTTCTGCAACCACAAAACCCGCCTTAAGTAGGATGTTCGCCAAGACTCGCTCACCTTTTTCTGGGTCCGGAACGCCGTAGACAGCTACCTCGGCGACTGCTGGATGTGTATAGATCACATTCTCAACTTCAGTAGGGTACACTTTGAAGCCAGAGACATTGATCATGTCTTTCAAGCGGTCAACTATGTAAAAGTAGCCCTCCGAGTCCATTCGACCCATGTCGCCCGTATGAAACCAACCATCTGTGAAAACTTGGGCGGTTTCAAAGGGGCGATTCCAATAACCCAGCATTACGTTAGGACCACGAATAATTATCTCGCCCAATTCACCTGGTTGTACCTCCACACCATTAAGATTGACCAGCTTCATTTCGACATTCTCAATTGGAGTACCAATTGACCCAAGTTTGTATTTCAAGTCGTGATTATAGCTGGCAAATGGCGATGTTTCCGTTAGACCATACCCTTCATGAATTACAAAGCCATGCTTTTCCTGCCACATCTGCACAACTTCAACTGGCATGGGTGCTGCGGCTGTAAAGTAATAGCGCACTGAACTAAGGTTGTAGCCGGTTGTATTCATATTCAGCAGTTTTTTGAAAACTGTCGGCACACCGAAGAACATAGTGATGCCATCACTGACGATGGTTTTTAGTACTGACTCCGGTTCAAAACGGCGTTGAAGTATGATTGTTGCACCGGCGTTTAGTCCGGCGTTGAGAATAGCATTTTGGGCAAAGCAATGGAATAGCGGCAAGTACAGCAGTAACCGATCATAACGCTGAATTCCATAACAACGGTTAGCGGAGTTGTTGTTTGAAATTACATTGCCATGGGAAAGCGTAGCCCCTTTGGGAAAGCCTGTTGTGCCAGACGTGTAGATGATTGCAGCGGGGTCGTCACGCTCCATTTCGCTCCCACGTGCGTTAGATGAAGCACAAGACATCAGTTGTTCTAGACTAATTCCCTTATTGGCTTTTCCTGACGTAAGCAAAATGTGTTTGATATCAGGTAATTCCCAATCATCCGGCACATTCTCTCTGAGCGACTCTGTTGTAATCAGCGCTTTGGCACTGCAATCATTGAGGATGAATTTTACTTCGCCACTCTTGAGCATCACATTTAGTGAAACCGCCACAGCACCAAGCTTCAAAATGCCAAGATATGAGATGACGAATTCTGGAATATTTGGCAGAAACAAGGCGACGCGATCGCCACGTTCAATCCCCAATCCGCGCAAACCATTCGCAACGCGGTTCGCCAACTTATCAAGCTCTTTATAGGTGAAAGATTTGCCTTCGAAAATCAGTGCAGTCTTGTTTGGAAAAAACCGCTGTCCGCGCTCTACATTGTGTGCGATGTTCATGACCTTTGAAGACTCATTTCAAGCTTGACAAGATATTGTTAAGCGCTTGCACAATCTGACCACCAGCAGCAATATCAGCCGCAATACGGGCAATCTGCTCGTCTAGGGCTTGCTCATGATCGTTCCAAATGTATGGGCGGGCCGCCGTTGGCCGCTGTCCAACCACCTCACGCAGTGCCGTATACAACTGCAAGGTAGCTGGCGACAGGCATGCACGTGCGTCATAATGGCCAGCCACTAGGTACGTCCGCAGGTCAACGGCTTGCACTCCAAACATCAGCGCGATCGCCATATATTGCTGGAAGATTTCTATGGAGCGGCGCGACAAATTTGCTGAAATGTACCCTTGGCTGTTGATGTTCTGATTAAATTGTTCAGCGTGTGTTGGAAAGCGATCCGCCAGCGAATTCCCATAGAAGGTCAAAAGCGGCATGATCGAGTTAGCACTGATTTGCAGACCTTTTAGCCCCATGTTGACACTACGCTGAGAATTACCGACTAAAGATGGTGGAAGCCCGTTATTAAATTCCGGTGCGACGAGGAGCGCGATTTGCACATCGAGGTGCTTAGCCAACAGACCGATGTAGTAGCGCAGGTGGTCCATTCCCATGCCAACGTACTGTCCGAGGAAATTGCCGCCATGGTAGCTTGCACCGTTCTCGACATCGATCAGCGGGTTGTCTGTGACGGAGTTGATTTCGATCTCGATCTGCTTGGAAATCTGCGCCAGTCCATCAACGATGGGTCCCATGTACTGTGGAAGGCAGCGGAGTGAATAACGATCCTGTATCGGCTGAGTACCCCGATAGTCGTGCCTACCATCTAACTCATCACGAATTAACTGCGAACCCGCAAGCAGGTCGAGCATCTGGGCTGCTGCCCATTTCTGACCGGGATGGGGTTTGCGATTATGGATAAACGGGTGCAACGATTGATTTGTTCCGTTCAAACCCTGGATGGCTAGGGCGTGCGCACCCATTGTCAGTGCTAGTAGGACTCGGGCGTCGTACACGCAGTTGGCAGCGATGCCCGTCATCACGCTAGTGCCGTTCATCATAGCCAACCCTTCCTTAGGAAGGAGTTGCAGTTGCGGTAAATTGAGCCGACACAGCGCTGTTGGGGCGTCAATCTCTTCGCCGTTAAAGTCAACTGTAAAGCAGGCATCCAGACCTATCAGCGCACCAGTGATGTAGGACAATGGCACCAAATCGCCACTAGCACCGATGGAACCAAACTCATACACATGCGGTGTGACGCCAGCGTTGAGGAAAGTCTCGATGCGCTGGATGAGTTCGAGCCGGATGCCAGATGCACCATGCAAATGTGAGTTCACACGCAAGAGCATCGCTGCGCGTACATCCGCGCTTGGCAACCGCTGTCCTGCCCCTGACTTGAGAAACCAAATCAGGTTGTTCTGCAGCAGATCTGCGTCTTCAGGCGAGATCACGATGTTGGCCATGCCGCCAAAGCCAGATGTCACTCCGTAAATTGGCTTGCCAGATTCAACAGCATCGCTAATGTAGTCACACGATGCCTGGACACCCTGCAAGATGTCATCATTATCAGTTAAGCGCAGCTGTGCCCCATGACGTGCGACACTCACGACTTCGTCTATTGTTAGGCTGTGGTTGCCCACAATCACAGTTGCATCCGAATTCCTAGTGAAAGGTAATTGCTTTGGATGTGCTTTACTCTGTTGTAAATATGCTATGCTCATTCAGAGTTTCCTTTTAACTTGTGGCAGGTATTGCGATTGACTTAACTTCTAGGTTGTACTGATGGAAACCTTCCAAATAGCATTTCAACTTCGTAAACCCACTTGGCCAGAAGTCGTTACAAACGAGAAATGCTGCTTACAGATTGGTTGCCAATCTACAGATGAATAGAAACTCAAGCTGTCCGAGCCAACTCCCGCAGAGGAAGAGTACAGTGCGGAGCCGATATAGAAACTTTTTGAGGCCAACGGCCAACAGTTTGGCCAATGACAGCCATCTCCTGCATTAACTCCTCATATCGCTCCGGTGTTAGAGACTGAGGGCCATCGGAGAGTGCAAGGCTCGGGTTGGGGTGAACCTCGATCATTAGGGAATCTGCCCCAGCAGCGATCGCAGCCATCGCCATTGCTGGCACGTACTCAGCCCGACCGGTTCCATGGCTAGGGTCAACCATTATAGGTAAATGAGTGAGCGTTCGCAGGATGGGTATGGCTGCAAGATCGAGCGTATTTCGTGCATACTGCCGGTCAAAGGTGCGAATTCCCCGCTCACACAGAATCACATTGGGGTTGCCTGCAGCCAGAATGTACTCAGCCGCCATGAGCCAATCTTCAATCGTGGCGGACATCCCACGCTTGAGCAAAACTGGCTTACTTATCGCGCCTACTCGCTTCAACAGTGAAAAATTCTGCATATTGCGGGCACCGATTTGGATAATGTCAGCGACCTCTGCAACTTTATTGAGATCAGCTGTATCCATGACCTCAGTTACAATCCCTAAACCTGTAGCTTGACGGGCTGTTGCCAGCAAGTCTAAGGCACTCTCACCATGTCCTTGGAAAGCATAAGGAGAGGTTCGGGGCTTATAGGCTCCACCTCGCAAGAACTTAGCACCAGTCGCCTTGACGAGCCGAGCTGTCTGGACAATCATTTCTTCATTTTCTACTGAGCAAGGTCCAGCCACCTGGACGATGGGAGAGTTTTGACCAAAGGTTACAAATCCTAATGGTGTTTCTACAAACACCGAACTCGGTTCTCCATTGCGGAATTCAAGGGCTACCCGTTTAAAGGGCTTGTTCACCCGCATAACCTGCTCAATAAAGGGGCTTATTTTTTGGATTTGTGGAGGATTTATCTCTGCTGTATCACCTACCAAGCCAATCACCACTTTGTGGTATCCTACGCATTTTTCCGGGGTGATTTTCCACATACTGAGTTCCTTAATAACTCGCTCAACTTCTACTTCTGGAGTGCCGATTTTCATGACTACTATCATTGCTTTAAAATCTCCTGTTTTTTTTGCTAAAATCGCAACAGTTGTGGCTGAAATAAGGTATAATTTAGTCCTACAGGGAACGCTGCCATGTTGCAGGTATTGCAGCAAGCTTGCCGAATTGATAACTTGAGAATCTATGAACGATTTGGAGCTAGCTTTGAGTCAGGCGATGCAGTCGAATGCTTATTGTGTCATAGCTGCTTATTTTCTCAAATTAAATTTAATTCATCAACTACACTATTAAACTTAAAGGCTGCTTAACGTAGTTTCAATGGAAAATATTTCGGTCAGATAGGATATTCATTCGGACTAACAGTATTGGTGGTTGTAGTTAAAGCCTCGCGCTCGAGTGTGTGCGAGCGGCGAATGCGCTCTTCATGCGCTTTGCGCGTAGCGTCGCCCCCTTGGGCAAACTCGCATTACCCCAGCTGCAAGATAGTCTTCAGCTTTATCCTCAAATTCCCCTATGGTCTGCCCTGGAGAAATAATTTCAATCACCAAATCGCAGGGCACAGGACAAGCTTCGTTGCGTCTCCAGCTTTTGGGTAAGTGCTCATAGGACACATAAGTTAGATCAGGTGCAGGCACCCAAGAGACGCCGTTGCGCTTCAGGTTTACTGCCCACTCTGGCCAAACTCTACCAATTCCTTTACACTAAGTAAAAATCAATCTATACAAACTTCCCTGCAAAAAGGAGTGAAAACACTTAGGTGACACTTTGGGTATTGCTTGCCCGTCTACTAGTTCGTAGGCTGTCTCTCCTTCTGGCAAAGCCCAGAATTCTTCTACGCTAAGTTTGGTTCCTGCGCTGGTCATCTGTTGTCTGCTAGCTTGGTGAATAGTTGGTGGGATTCTCCAGAGTTTCCAGCAGTGTCTTGAGGATGAGATAAACAGAGGTGGCACCGGGGTCTTGATGACCGATGCTGCGATCGCCCAAATAGCTGGCTCGTCCCTTCTTCGCCACGAGGGAGATGGTGTTTTTCATCCCCTGCTGGGCTGCTGCCACGGCTTGTTGTAAGGCTTCTTCCATACTCGCACCATTAGCTACGGCTTGGACATAAGCGTCTTTAGCAGGTATTAGGGCATCTAGCATGGTCTTATCACCCAGAGCCGCCTTACCCCGTTGGATAACCCCATCCACAGCTGCCTGGAGTAGCGCCGCCATATCCTCGCTGGACAATTCCTGCTTACCTGTGACTACTGTACTAGCCCGTAGGAACAGAGTGCCATAAAGCGGCCCACTGGCACCACCGAGACTGGAGATTAGGGTCATACTGACTGTCTTGAGGATGCTACCGATGTCCTTGTCTTCTACACCCGGCAACTGGCTCACAACCTTTTGGAAGCCCCGGCTCATGTTGCTCCCGTAGTCAGCATCCCCGATCGCGGCGTCTAGTTCGGTTAGATAATCCTTGTTCTGCTCTAGAACTACCGCCACTGCCTGCAACCACTGCACGATTTGCTCTTTAGTCACCATCACATTCCCCACCGTAAGCTTGGCGTTTTGACTGGCGCATCCCAGAGTTGAATCAGCTCCTGATCGAGCTTGAGCAAAGTGATGGAACAGCCTTGCATATCCAGAGCGGTGATGTAAGGGCCGATCAGGCGGCGCACTATCTGGATTCCCTTATTTTCGCAGATTTGGGCCAATTTACGGTAGACGATGTACAACTCAGAAAGGGGGGTGCCGCCCATGCTGTTAACGAACGCGAGGACTGAATCACCTTGGTGGAACGGGGAGTTGGTTAGTTCCACGTCTACCCATTCGCAATTGTCCGTATCCCACTCGGGCATAGTGCGGGTGTAGGAGGCGTCTTCGATGATTGATAGAGCCAGCATTTCAGTAATTTCATCAGCCTGCTTGAGCGGCATTCGTTGGCGTCCTGGTTCTCCGTGAATGCCGACACCAACTTCTATTTCTTCATCACTCAGAGCAAAGGTGGGGCTGCCTTTTGCCGGTACGGTGCAGGAGGTCAGTGCCATCCCCATGCTGCGTCCGTTGATGTTTACTCGTCGGCAGAGGTTGGCAACCTGGGTCAGATCATAGCCCTGTTGGGCTGCGGCACCACAGATTTTCTCAGCTAGTATAGTAGTACCGACACCCCGACGTCCCTGGGTATACAAGCTGTCTTTGACGGCGACATCGTCATCTATGAGGATGTTAAGTACCGGCATACCTTCTGAGTGAGCCAGTTCAGCTGCCATCTCGAAGTTCATGATGTCGCCGCTGTAGTTCTTGACGATGTTGAGGACACCGGCACCACCGTTTACCATCTTGGCGGCTTCTAGTATTTGGTCAGGGGTTGGAGAGGTGAAAACTTCACCGGGACAGGCGGCATCGAGCATACCGACGCCGACAAAGCCGGTGTGCATTGGTTCATGGCCACTGCCGCCACCGGAGATGATGGCCACTTTGCCCTGGATCGGTGTATCGGCGCGGTAGACGAAGGCTGGGTCATAGTGGACTTTGAGCAGGTCAGGATGGGCAGCAGCCATTCCTTCTAGACTTTGGCGCACCACATCAGAGGGCTGGTTGATTAGCTTTTTCACGGTCTAGTCACTCCTTCGTTTAGCACAGAATTTATATACTATCTGTAACTCGTATTTTCCACAGGGCCCTTAAACTCCATATGGAACGCAGCCGATGTTGCCGTGCTGGGTGCGCGATCGCGCCGTGTCTGGCTTCAGTTCAACCTGCGTGTGGGTGGTTTCAAGGAATCGGCAAGTAGTTACAAAAAGGACTAAGTGTGAATAGATCTGAAAACCGTAGACTGAACGCCTTCTCACTAGCCGCCTTGCTGGTGTCCGCGCATTACGGGTTGGGGTTTCTCCTCGGAACGGCTGAAAAATCACTGACTTTAAGCACTGCTGGTAGCCTCTACGCCGTCTCCCTTGGCTTGGGTACAATAGCCCTTTTGGGACTGGCGAAGTTTTACTGGACACAAGTAGACCAAATCTGGACATTGCTGGGCTCCCGCTACGGGAGCCAAGTAAAAATTATTGTGGGATTGATGTCATGGTCAGCGGTGATTGGCATCGAAGCTGTCCAGATGATTTCTGGAGCCTTCATCCTCAAGGTCTTAGGGGCACCAGTGCTGCCCAGCATGGTTGTTTTGGCTATCTTGTTTACGATCATTTCCTTGCTACCAGTGGATAAAGCCAGCTTGATATGTCAGGGGTTGCTGTTCCTGAATCTCTTAGCTATGCTGTACGGACTGTGGGTATTGCATGCAATACCCAACTATTTGCGATCGCCGCTTGAATTTATTCCATCAATTGCACTTGTGAGTCCACCACAACTAGTGGGTACCTCGGTGTCCACAATACTGCTAGTTCTCATAGATATGAAGTGTCAGCAATTTCTAGTTCAAGCCAAGGATGTACGTAGCCTCTACCAGGGCTGTCTGTTGGCGGCATTTTTGCTGCTGGTGCTCGCATTGTTGCCCTCGTCAGTTGTGGTAGCAGCCCTAGATGCGGGAATTTTGCCGACTGGCATCGATGGGAAAGAGACGCTCCCCTTTATCCTATCGTGGATTGGCGGTGGTACTGACAAGCCTTTAGGTATTGTCTTGATTATGTCTTTATTGGTTCCGGCGCTGGGTGTCGGGAGCAGCCTGTTGCGGGTGCAGACCAAGGCTGTATTGGACTTGAATATTCTGCCTGCATCTAACTCTAATCGGCGGCTCGTCGCTGCTGTGAACGCCCTCTTGAGTTTAGCCGTTGCCTTGAAGGGTGGCGGCTCGCTGATCAATCTGATTGTGTCTTCTTATGCAGTCTATGTTTCCGCCGTGTTAGTTCCCTTTATCGCCTACCTGCTTGCTCACACAGGAAGCTATACGTTCTCTGGATCAAGCGTAAAGCTGTCTTTGATCATGAGTAGTATATCGGCTGCTTCTGTGCTGATTTTCACTTTCATCAACCCTGATGTTGCAGGTCTTGGGAGTGTAGAGTTGAACATTATGGGAATCGGAATCGGATTTGGGGTGTTAGGTTTGTTGGTAAGTCAGGCAATAGAGAAATATTTGACTGCATCCAAGGTAGGGGAAGAGATATGAACTACCCCGCCCTCTACGCAGTAGGGCGGGGTTTCTGAATCCCCACCCGTAGGACAGTGCTTTTGACGCTTCAACGCACCCAGTTGCTTCATCGATCCGCAGTTCTTTCGTTCCTTGGTCGATGAAGTAGAGCCAGTTGCTCCACGTCTAACGGCGTTCGTTCCAAACGCCGCAGAATTTGTTGCCCACAAAAGCATCACCTCTGCTGAAGCTAAATCCCGTTGTTGGATATAGTTGCAGATTTGGCAGTAGTGTATGCGTTCATCAAGTGTCTTTGGCTTCACGTCCAGGCATTTAGGACAGCGTTGAGAAGGTTTGACAGTCTTGGTGGGAACTTCCACAAAGATGCCTCCACTCTCCTCAAGCTTGTACTTAATTGCCTGCGTTAGTTGTCCCCAACCTACGTCCAAAATAGAGCGGTTGAGTCCTGACTTTTGACACTTGCGCTTACCACCCTTTTTAGCCTTGCGAGTCATATTTTTGACTTCTAGCTTTTCCGAAGCGACGAGGCTATTACCGCTAACAATTTCTGCCGCTTGGTGATGAATCCAGTTCTGCCTTTGGTTAGCAGCTTTTTGTTGTAGCTTGCTTACCTTTTTAGCAGCACGTTTCCATCTTCTAGAAGCCAAGATGTTCTTCTTCCGATTAGGCGCTCTCTTACGGCGCTTTTCCTTTGAAGCTTTTTTTATTTTTGGCAACATATGCTGAAACCATCGGGGATTCTCGATAAAATAGCCGTTTTCCCCGTCCGAGATGGCAGCAGCAGTTTTAGTCCCTAGGTAGTCCTGCATAGTAATGGTAAAGTGATAAATGTAAAAGATTACCTGATGTC